>CAZISU010000358.1:0-6327 GCA_964541935.1 uncultured Planctomycetaceae bacterium
TTAATTGGGGACTTTTAGCATGAAAAATTTATCCATTCTTACCATCGCCATGCTCGCTACGATGGGCATCACACTGGTCGGCACCGCTCTGGTAGAGCAAGCGACCGCCGCTGAGTTGGTTGCGGTCAATATAGCTGCCGACGCGAAGTGGTTCGGACATATTAACGTTGAAAAGATCCGCGCGACACAATTATTCAAACATTGCAAGCAGGAATGCGGAAAAAACCAATACGCTCACGAATGCATGGAAAAGATGTCCAATGAGTTAGGCATGAATCCCATGGAAGATATGCGGGGCGTTACCCTATATGCAACGCAATATGAGGACAAAGTGGGCGTGGTTTTGTTCGATGTCAAAAAATACGACCGCGAGAAAATGCTGGCGTTTTTCGAGCGAAAACACCCCGACTACACAACAGCCGAATATGGGAAGCGAACGCTGTACAACTGGACAGCCAAGCACCACGGTCAGGAAATGAGGTTAACCGGCACTTTCGCCGATGACAATCTGATTGTAATTGGGGCCGACGACAAACATGTCAAGGCCGCCTTGGATGTGCTGGACGGCAAAAAGGCGGGCCTGAAGAAAGACGCTAAACTGCTCAACGGTGTCAGTGATGAGGCTCTATTCGTCTCGCAAGCAATAGATGTCCCGCAAGACTACCGCAAAACGACCAAGTGTCCCGTTCTGAGGAAATGCACCCAAGCTTTCGCGCAATGGACCGAAGAAGATGGGCAGTTTACGGCAAACTACATATTCACAGCCGATTCGGAAGAAACTGCTAAAAATTTCAAGGCGGTTGTCGATGGGCTTAAGGCAATTGTCGACCTCCGCTGTGACGATATGGAGTGTGTTAAGAAGCTGACAGGTACTTTGCAATACAATGTCCAGGGCAAGACCTTCACGCTCGTGTGGAAGGCCTCCGATGATCAAATCATTGCGGCAATGAAACAGATGATGAAACACAAGAAGAAGCACAAGGTGGAAAAATGAAACTTAATGAATACTTCGGGAATGTAATTGGGCTGGGGGTGTTGGCAACGGCCGACGCCGACGGCAAGGTGGACGTGGCCGTCTACAGCAGACCTCACTTTCTGGGGGATGGCGATGCTGACGAAGAATTGGCTTTCGTCATGAACGACCACCTCAGTCACGAAAACCTCCAGTCCAATCCCCACGCGGCATATCTGTTTATCGAGGAAGGCGGCGGCTATCAAGGTAAGCGTCTGTTTCTCACCAAAGTTCAGGAGAACACGGACCAAAAGCTCATACAAGAGGTCTCACGCAGGGCCATGCCCGAGTGTTGCGAAGAAGGCGGGCCCCGAAAGCAGTATCTGGTCACTTTCCGCGTGGATGGTATCCGCCCTCTGCTCGGCGAAAACGAGTGATTCTGGCCGAAAAACGTTGTTTTCGACCGGTTCCTGGAAATGGCCTGTTCGTTTTGTTAGAATCGAGAATGGTTCATCCAGGGGCCCGATGGCCCGATTTGGCTAACAACAACGTTTCAGTCCAGAGTACACTCATATGAAACGACGCGAATTTCTCACCGCGGCCGCCGGTATCGGTATCTCGGGCGCATTGGCCGTCGGGGAATCACCGGCTGGCGATAAAGAAAAACGGCCCGAAAAAAAGACGCTGGCGGTCGAGTCGATAAATGCTGACACGCCGGTCATTGACGCCCACGCCCATTTATTCCACCGTAGTTCGGCTACTTGGAAGGAGATGGATCGGCGACTCGTCGAGGCGGCCGACAAGCTAGGCATCGACAAGCTTTGCTGCTCCATCCTCACGCCCAAGCGTCCGGCCACGGCCGAAGGCTTTCGGGAATGCAACCGTTGGATGGCCGACGGCGTGAAACGGTTCCCCGGCCGCGTGTTGGGCTACTGCTACGTCAACCCCACGCACAGCAAAGAGGCGCTCCGAGAGATCCGACGCTGTGTCGAGGAGCGGGATTTCATCGGCATCAAGCTTTACAACGAACACCGATGCACCGATGCGGTCCTGTATCCGATTGTCGAGTTGGCCATCGAGTTGCGTGTACCCATCCTGCATCACGCCGGGCACATGAACTTTTTTCTCGAAAGCCAGCCCAACATCTCCGACGGCAGCCACCTGTCCGAGTTGGCCCGCCGCTATCCCGAAGCCATGCTGATTTGTGCCCACGTGGGCGGAGGCGGCGACTGGGAGTGGGAAATCAAGTCGCTGCGCAATGCACCGAGCGTCTACCTCGACACCAGCGGCAGCGTGATCGATGAAGGCATGGTCGAGATGTGCGTGGATGTACTGGGCGCCGATCGTGTGCTGTTTGCCTGCGATAATTCGATGACGGCCGGCAGGGGTAAATTGGCCGGGGCCGAGCTTTCTGAAACAGACCGGCGCAAGCTGCTGGGATTGAATATGCAAAAAATCCTCAAAAAACGCGAGCAATCATGATCGACGTTAACTGCTATCTGGGCCATTTCGCCTTCCGACAATTGCGGCACAACACGGCCGACGGGCTGCTTCGGAAAATGGACGCCAAGGGCATCGAAAAGGCCGTGGTCGCCAGTGCCGCCGCGGTCACCTATCGAAACGCCCAGTCGGGCAACGAGGAATTGCAGCGTGAGGTTAAAACGCATCGCGACCGTTTGATTCCCTTCGCCGTGATCAACCCAGGCTATGCGGGCTGGGCCGACGATTTGAAAATTTGCCGCGCAGAGTTCGGCATGAGTGGTGTGCGGCTGCATCCCGGCTGGCACAACTATCGGCTGGCCGACGCTTGTTGCCGCGAACTGGTCAACGCGGCTGCCAAGCATGAGATGCCCGTTTCGATTCCCATTCGCGTCGAAGACAACCGCCAGCGGCACTGGCTGGTAGATGTACCCGACGTTCCATTGAAAGAGGTTACGGATCTGGTCAAGGCCTGCCCCGCGGCGACATTCATCCTGGCTGCCGGCGGCGGCTTCACACGTTGCGCTTTGGGCAAAAAACAAAACTCTCTGCCGCAAAACTACTATATAGAAATCTGCCGCCTGAGTGCCCTGCTGGGCAACGAACTTGGTCAACTCGTCGACAACATCGGCCCGGAGCGCCTGCTTTTTGGCACCGGCATGCCATTCCACTACCCCGATCCGGCCATGTTGAAACTGAAAGTCCTGGATATCGCCGAAGCGGATAAAGAGAAGATCCGTCGCACGAATGCCGCCAAGCTCTTGGACTGCTGATATTTTTCGTTGGTACTCATCCTTTTGAAGCCGGACAAAGAAGTAACTATGTGTGGGTCACTCGCAAATCGCAGTCATAAACACCACGCCCAGACTGGCCGCCGAGGCATGTCTTACTTGCTGGTTTTGGCTTTCCTTGTCCCCTGCATGACAATCGTGCCATTGGGCAGCGGGCAGGCCGGCGCCGACGAGATTATCACCAACGTTATTATGCCTGGGCCCGACAACCCACGCAACACCGAAGGCGACACCATCGAGCTTGCCGACGGCCGCATTCTGCTGGCTTATACTCACTTCACCGACGGCTCGGGCGATGCCTCGTCTGGATTTATTGCCGGTCGTTACTCGAGCGACGGCGGGCAGAGTTGGACCACTGAAGACGTCGTTCTGGCTTCCAATACGGGCGACCAGAACGTAATGAGCGCCTCGTTTATTCGCATGCAAAACGACGACATCGGCATGTTCTACCTCGAGAAGAACAGCTTACAGGATTGCCGTCCCATGCTGCGTACATCCGATGACGAGGGGCAAACTTGGAGCGCGGCGAGCAAGTGTATCGCCGACGACGACGTCGGCTATTTCGTGATGAATAACGACCGTGTGGTGCGTCTCGATAGCGGTCGGCTGGTGCTGCCGGTCGCTTTGCACAATCGGCCCGCGTGGTCGGCTCCCGACTGGCGCGGCGAGTTGATGTGCTATCTTTCGGACGACGACGGTCTGACGTGGCGGCGCAGCCAAGACACGCTTTTGGGCCCTTCGACCGGCACTACTCGCGTTACAACCCAAGAGCCGGGCGTGATCGAAATGATCAACGGCAGTCTGCAAATGATCTGCCGCACCGACGCCGGTAGCCAGTATACGAGTTCCTCGAGCGATGGCGGAGAGACGTGGTTGTCGCTGGGCCCTTCGAATATAATTTCGCCCCGATCGCCGGCCATAATCGAACGCATCCCCACCACGGACGAACTGCTGCTGGTCTGGAACGACCACTCGTCGATACCTTCGAGTCTGGCCGGAAAACGCACGCCATTTAACGTGGGCATTTCCGACGATGAGGGCCAAACTTGGCACAATATTCTGACGCTTGAAGACGATCCGGCCGGCTGGTATTGCTACCCCTCGGTCGATTTCGTGGGCGACAATTTGATTTTAACATACGCAGCTACCGATCCCAGCATCGGCTCGGGCACCTACGCCACTAAAATCGCGCAAATACCGCTGTCGATGCTCCACGTGCCGCCTCCGTTTCAAATGACCGAGAAGGGTTCCGAATCCTTCGACTGGCAGCACGAGATGAACGTTTTGCCATCGCAAGACGATCTCGATCAGAACTCCACGCCCGATTTCCACCTGTTTGATTCCACCGGGGGAGATGCTTCGGCCGAATTGTTGCCCGGCGGAACGCTGAAAATATCTTCGCTGAAAACAGTCACTGAGGGCGGAGCCGCCTTTTGCTATGTGGCCGACACGGCGGACGAAATCTGGCAACAAGATATCGACTTCCGGGATGGGTTTACCGTTGAAATGCGCGTCAAGGTGCTTCAGCAGACGGCCGACGAGCCGCGGGCGGTGGGCGTAATGGCCAGCCCCGTTGGCAGCACAGCACACGCCTTCTTGGGCATTGGAGCCGACGGGCAAAGCTGGGGCAACGATGCACAGCCGCTGGGAGATAGCAACGATAACACCGACGACTTCCACACGTTCAGAATCGTACAACTGCCCGGCGAAACTACCTACTACGTCTGGCGCGACGGCATACTTGTGGCAAACAATCTGGGCGACGGTTACAGCTACTCTCTCGACCGCCTGGTGCTGGGAGATATCGGAGGGCTGTGGGCGGGCGAAGTCGAGGTAGACTACCTGCGATTCACATCTGGCACGTTTGCGCCCGTGGGATCGATGTCCATCGTCGGCGACGTTAACGGCGATGGAATGGTCGACGACGTCGATGCGGCCATGCTGGCGGAACATTGGCAAACGCAAAGCGGGGGCACCTGGCAAATGGGCGACTTCAACGGTGACGGCCGCGTAGACGACCAGGATGCCACGCTGCTGGCAGCCAATTGGCAAGTCGGCATGGAGCCGCCAAGCAGCGTTCCGGAGCCGTCTACGGTGGTGCTTCTGCTGCTGGGAATGATCGCAATGTCAATGCGGCGGCGATGTGCATGAATTGTGGGCTGAAACCTGAGACCTGACATTGAAAAAGCACCCGGCATCACAATGATATCGGGTGCTTTCCAAAAATATCGTTTGCCGCAACAGACTTAATCGCACTCGGTCACAATCAACGAAGCGTTGTGACCGCCGAATCCGAAGCTGTTGGACATGGCGTATTTGAGTTTCCGTTCCTTGGGCTGGTTCGGAGTATAATCCAAATCGCAGGCCGGATCGGGAGTATCCAGGTTGATAGTGGGCGGAATCACGCTGTTGCGAAGGGCTTCGATGCAGACGATGAGTTCCACGCCGCCGCTGGCACCCAACAGGTGGCCGAGCTGGCTCTTCGTGCTGGACACGTTGAGCTTATAGGCATGATCGGCGAAGACGCTTTTAATCGCCGCGGTTTCCGCCTGGTCGCCCAAGGGCGTGCTCGTTCCGTGGGCGTTGATATAGCCCACATCCTCTTTGTTGATACGGCCGTCGATAATCGCCAGTTCCATTGCCATAGCGGCGCCAGAACCGTCTTCGACCGGTTGGGTGATATGCGAAGCGTCGCCGGTAGCACCGTATCCAACCAATTCGGCATGGATGGTCGCGCCACGGGCTTTAGCGTGTTCGTATTCTTCGAGCACCAACACTCCGGCGCCCTCGGCCATTACGAATCCGTCACGGTCATTGTCGAAGGGACGACTGGCCCGAGTCGGGTCATCGTTTCGCGTCGACAAGGCACGCATGGCGGCGAAGCCGCAAATCGCCATGGGCGTCAAAGCGGCTTCGGTTCCGCCGGTGACCATCACGTCGGTTGTACCGTACTGGATGGCCCTGTAGGCGTCGCCGATTGCGTTTGATGCACTGGCGCAAGCGGTGGAAACGGCCGTATTCAGGCCACGCAAACCGAACTGCATGGAAACCTGGCCGCTGGCCGCGTTCACCATAAGCTTGGGGATCGTGAAGGGTGAAACCTTC
>CAZISU010000359.1:0-6323 GCA_964541935.1 uncultured Planctomycetaceae bacterium
TGACCGCCTTTTCAAACCTGCTATAGTGCCTCATCAGCCGCGTAGAACGATTCCCTCGTTGCAGATTGACCGCCTTTTCAAACCTGCTATAGTGAGGTGATGACGGCGGAGAAGATGATGAGGGTTGCAGATTGACCGCCTTTTCAAACCTGCTATAGTACGGTGGCGTCGATGGAGTATGCAGTCGCGGTTGCAGATTGACCGCCTTTTCAAACCTGCTATAGTTGAGCGGTAGCAACCGTGCTTTGTGATGGCGTTGCAGATTGACCGCCTTTTCAAACCTGCTATAGTCAACGTCTGGACCATCCCCCGCATTACAGGGTTGCAGATTGACCGCCTTTTCAAACCTGCTATAGTCACCGGCAACTACAACACCGGCTACTGCAAGTTGCAGATTGACCGCCTTTTCAAACCTGCTATAGTAACCGCCATAAAATGCAACGATGTTGCGCAGTTGCAGATTGACCGCCTTTTCAAACCTGCTATAGTAACTAAGATCACGTACCGACAGGCGGGTTTGTTGCAGATTGACCGCCTTTTCAAACCTGCTATAGTGACTTCGTAAGAGTAGCGATATTCAGAGGTGTTGCAGATTGACCGCCTTTTCAAACCTGCTATAGTTTCCCGCCGCGTCCGATTCCCGACGATTCCGTTGCAGATTGACCGCCTTTTCAAACCTGCTATAGTATGAAGACGAAGAGAGTAAAGCGAAACGTGGTTGCAGATTGACCGCCTTTTCAAACCTGCTATAGTTAACACCTCCGGCTGCAACACCCACGGCTGGTTGCAGATTGACCGCCTTTTCAAACCTGCTATAGTCCCGGGCGCGTAATCTGTTGCAATCAAACGCTTTAGAGGCAAACTAGCTCCGTAAAAGGAGCTTTTTGTATGGGTGGAATGCAAAATCGGGGCCTTTTTTTCGCTAACCCCATATCGATTCGTGGCATTTTGCATGATTGCTGTTCTTCAAAAAAGCGTTAATTGCTTGGGAGCGGTCGAGTGTGGCTCTTTCTTGCGGCCGTTGAAGCTGATTAAGTTTTCATATTGTTTGTCAGTGATGGAAAGGATGTTGACGTTTCCGTAGCTGGGCAGGTGTGACTTGATGCCGCGCAGGTATTTTTCTATATATTCTTTGCCGGGCATGACGCGATAGTAAACAGAATACTGGGCCATGTGGAACCCCTCATCAAGCAAAAAGTGGCGAAAATCGCTCGCCGCCTTCCGCTCTTGCTTCGACCCCACAGGCAAGTCGAACATTACAATCATCCACATAAGACGGTATCCGCTCAGGTGTTTGCGTTTGGTGGAATTAGTTGTGCCATTCTTAGACATACTCTCTTCTCCTTGAAGCAGGCAACCAGCGATGCCGCCATCTGGTGCAGGGCGTTACACAGCGGGGTGACGCCCTGCGCGGCCCGCAAGTCCAGCGTCAAAACCGAGGCCAGTTTGGCCTTGGCCGAGGGCCCCAGTTCGTCCTCTTCGTAAAAAGCCTCCCAGGCCACCATATCGGCCAGGGGGCGATAGGGTTCCATTAGGTCGTCTACCAAAGGAAAGGCGTTCCGCTGGTTATGATGGTGAATGCCCAGTGCGGGCAGCAGTCCGCTGGCCACGACCGAACGCGCCACGGCTGAACGAAGAATGGTATAGACATAGTTCAAAAACGCGTTCTCGCCATCTTGCTGACGGTTGCGGCCAAACTTGGGGCCAAAGAATGTCGACCAGTAGAGCCGTGCGGCCTGGGCCTCGACATTGTCCGGATCACCGCTTTTCACTCGCTGGGCAAAACCTTCCAGCCGTCCGCCCACGGAACTGTCGGGCTGTAGCCAGGAAAGCACACGGCTTTGATTCAATATCTTTTCGCGAACGATAGCCTGCCAGATCCGCTTGCACAGCGGCCGCGAAGCGGCAGCCTGTAGCTTGATGCGAACCGGCGCAGCATAGTTGCCAGGATAAGGAAAAGTGATTGAGATCGGCAGATAGTCTTGCCCGCAGACCACTATGATGCCATTGCGGCTGGCAATCGCTTCCATTAGCGAGCGTGAAAGGCTGGCCTGGCGGGCCGAAATAATCAGCGCCGTGACGTCGTCCAAGGGCACCCGTCCCAACTCGCGAGAATCGTCGGAAACTACGAGAAAACCACGATATTTCGACAAATAACGCCGATTTTCGGCAACTTCCACAATTCCGCCCACCATGGGAGCCTCCACAAAACAACGGGAAACCTCCATGCCTCGGACCGAGCATTACCTGCCGTTGCCTTGTGTCCGAAAACCGCTGCTAACGACCGGTAGAAAAGCTCGTAGAAAAACCACAGTATATATTATAATATAAGTCGGCCGGCGGGCGTAATCAAGACTTTTTTCATTTTCGTTAATTTTCCTTCTTTTTGTTGCGGCGTCATAAGATCTGGTATAGTTTTTTCTTCTTGACCTGCCTTGCTTTGAAAATGAGGCTGCAAGACAAGCTTGTTTCTTGTCGTGTTGAAGCTGGCAACTCGCATTAGATATTTATCGCCTTTATCATCTTCGACCATGACCATATCATTCTTGAAGAGTCTCATCATGTGTTTCGCCGCTGGATGGATCAGACGCAGGCGACGAAGCTCTTCGAAGAGTTCCGCATCGAAAACTCGATCCGGCTTTTTGGGGTTTTCGAAGTGTTTTGCCTGAGCGTAGGTCACGAATCTGCCCTTATACCTGAATCCGTCCGGATTGGATTTAGTTTTTTTGACCGGTATCCGCCAAATGTCGCAAAAGGCTCTCTCTGCTGGTGGATAACCCTTGTAAGGAGCCGAGGGAATCGCTTCCAATGTTGAGACATTAATTAAAATTTTAACTCGACGAATGTAGCGTCGATATCCGCATATTAACACACCTTCTTTGGCCAAAAACGCCAGCTTGTCTTCCCACTTTCCTTTGGATTTCACTTGGGCCGTGTCGAGGGCCTCGATAATGGCGTTTCGCACTTGCGGATTTCGAATCGCTTCGACCTCCGATTTCTTCCTCTTGCTAGCTGCTTTCAGAGCGGTCAGTTTTCGTCGCACAACTGCATTGTATCCCTCTACCCGTTCGGGCGCATCATTGGGCAGGAACCCGTAGGCCGTTTCCTCGTAAAACTTCCCGTTAAGGCGATGGTCGGGCTTGTAGGATACGTTGATGTCGTCGTAGATGTCCTGCATCTGGCTTCGTATCTTGCCGTCGAGTTGCGGGACATATAGCCGGGCCTTGCTTTCGCCCCGCAGGTCCTGCTTCTTCTTAGTATATGCAGTGATCGATTTGATCATGGCCCTGTTGGTCATGGCCACTACGAGCGCATCGATTGCGTGGTGGCGATGGTCGTCACGTTCTTGATCGGTCCCCTTGGCCTTGGATTCTTCCAGTTTCCATTGTCGCCGCAAGATGGCGGTCATGCGACCATTCACGGGAACAACGTTGTCGCGCCCCACCAGCGTAGCCAGGTAACGGGCTGCCGTTTTCGAGATGTACTGGGTATCGACGAGTTGCCGATCGATGAATCCACCCTCGCGGTCGGCATCGAATTTCTCCTTTTCCGCCGGGGTGAGCTTATTGGTAATCATCTTTTCGTAATGATCCAAAGCATCTTCATGGAACCGCCAGCGTTTGTTTCTCGGCAGACGAGCGGCTCGTTCTATCATTTCCTGTGCAGCATCTTCGCCGTCCTCGATCGCATATCGATAGGGAACCCTTTTCCCCTTGGCGCGATTGACCTCACGGAAAGTGATGGTCTTGTTTGCCATGGAATCGTCACGCGTCATTTTGTAAGGCAAAATGTGCTCTATCTCCACCTCATCGCTAAGACACTCCACCAGTGAGATGTTCCTGCCGGTATAGACGTCTACTCGCGCTAGGCTGCCGGCATCGCCTGCCCGATCACTATTGGCAAGTTCCTCCCAGAGTTTGCATTTGATAACCTCTATTCCGGTAACGTCATCCTCGTCGATGCCCCGCGCCGCTGCGATAAGTTTTTTTCGGCGTTCGTTTTCCTTGGTGTTTGCATTGATTGCCTGGGTAATTTCCTGGCATTTTTTGGCGGAGTTTTTGATTTCACGGGCAAGCTCGATATGAATTTCATCCGGCTTTCCGTGAATATCGATCAGCTCGTTGACGACTCGTTTGATTTGATTCAAGGCCACATGTACCGTGGGATTGGGAATGCGACCATGTTCTTTTTCCTGTGGCGAGACGATGCCGTTCTTTCGCACCGGTGTCATCGCGTCGGGAAGGACCTGTCCATAGTAGGGGAGTTTGTCCAACAATTTTCCTGAATCGAAATCGCGATCCGTATGTCCACCGTAGACGTGATGTGCGGCCTGCCAATAGAGCATTCCCGCCGAATCCTCGTCGGCGTCGTCCTCGGCTGACATGGGCTTGATCAGCTTTTCCATGGCCACATGCGAGAGTCTTCCGTATGAAGACGTAAACGAGACCGCGAGCATATCCTCGATAAGAGCCGTGGGGAGGGCGCGGCCGTTGTTTTGCACAGCCTGTTTGAATTCCCCATCAGTTTCCACGTCAAACAGTAACTGTACATAATCGTTTTGAGTTTTGCTGTCCAGTGCGTCCCAGTCATGATCGTGGTTAGCAAAAACCTTGCGCATCTTACAAGCGGTTTTGTTGCCGTTGAGTTCGCCGCGTTTTTTGTCGCCGACACTCCCCTCTAGATTGAAATAACCGCTGCGGGACAATCCGAGTTTCGTTTTCGCCGCGGAAAAAGTCGTTGTTTCCTGTTCTTCCAGCAAGGCAATCAGTTGATTGCGTTGCTGCTGAGCAAGTATGCGCGTTGTCCCGTTTTCGGTGAAGCTGAGGTTGTTGACCTCCTGGATGATTCGAAAGCGATGACTGACGGGAAGGTGCTTGCTGGCGCGTTCTTCACCCCGTTCGAACGTGCAGATGCCGACTTCTTGCTTCAAGAGAGGACGCTGAAAACAGATAATGTCCAACAGTTCATTCCATTGTCGGTCGTTGAGGTGGCGATTTCTCTGCTTTTTGCGGATAGCTTGAAATTCGTCCACGTACATCTGCCGCTTCGGATAGACGGCCCTTTCTTCGTCGTCGATGGTTTCCCACACGTCGTTGCCGTTGAAGCGAACCCTCTGATCCGTTTCCAAGCCATTTTCTTCCACAATCCGGCAGGATAGACGCTCGCAGAGATACTGCCCCAAAGTTATATCCCGTTCGTGCAGATATCGCTCGAAAACCCGCATGCGTTCGGTCAGTTTTTTGTCTTTATCACCTGTTTTTGCTTTGCTTCCCTCTTTTTTCTCCTTATCGCCGTTGCACGAGTCGGTCTTGCGATTCGACAAGAAGCCGCGACGTTTGCAAAGGTGCATCAGAGCCCGAGCCAGTGTTTTTTTGTCTACATTTTCCGTGGCCGCCAAATATCGAGCTTGATAAGGATCGACGTCCTGAAAAACGACCTTCCGCTCGCTTTCCTTTTTAGGTAATAGCCCCATACGCACCATCGCTTTGGCGCACCTTCGCAGTCTCTTCTGCCGCCTGTCGCGATTGCGACGCATACCGCGACTTTGCCGTCGGCCAACGGCCAAGGAATCGCCAACACGGTCTTTTTGGCTTGGCTCGCGCCCGTCGGGAAAGATTCTTACACCCATATCCCCCACGCCATTGGGCTTTAGAGCCTTGTTGCTTAGCTTTAGGACAACCCAGCCGATGGAATTTGTCCCCACATCCAACCCAAGTCGCCACTGCATTTTGTTGTCTCCTGCCATTTTATCTGCGCCTTTGAGAAAAACCTTGCTCCCCTACTTGAAATCTAGGTTGCACCCATTATAATGGGTGCCATAGGTTTGAAAAGGTGGTCAATCTGTTAACAAGCAAACAGATGCACCAGATTGCGGAGGGAAGGTACGCCTTCTCTCCGTTTTTTATTTATGTGTCGGGATTTGATACTTTAATCGATAAATGAAAGTGAACCGAAATGCGACCTGTTAAGTAGAGATTCCGGTGGGTATATAGATATGACAGTCTGATTCAATGCCATTACCGCTGCCCAAGAGTCCTTCCAAGTCCCTTCAATAACCGCTGCATTTCGTAAGCATCTCGGCAGCTTTGGTAGGTTAGATCGTGGCAGATGCGGCAGCCGAAGTACTTACTGTTAGGAGGCAGGTGCAACTTTGTGACCCGACGATTACACGGAACTCCATCAACAATCAACGGGCAGGTAAACCACCACCGCAAGCCGCCATAATGCGGCCGGGTTGTTTGTAGGCAAACTGGGAATGAAACATGCTCGCACTTATTCCAGTAATAGGAAATCTGGATTACGCATTGACCGAAATTGCTGTG
>CAZISU010000360.1:0-6319 GCA_964541935.1 uncultured Planctomycetaceae bacterium
ACGGTGCATCCGCTCAGCTTCGCACCATATTCCAACACTGCCTCGTGCACGTGGTGTCCATAAAACCCTTTGCCGCAGAAGGCCGGTATCAATCCCGGGTGGATATTGATCACGCGGTTCTCGAAATCGGCCGGTATGGTCACCCGTTTCAGAAAACCGCCCATCACCACGTATTCCACCCCCGAGCGACGGCAAGCATCGAATAACGCCTGGCTGAATTCATCCTGGTCAGCATAATCGCCCCGGCATACAACCACTCGTTCGATCCCCGCCTCGTCGGCGTAGTGAAGCCCTTTGGCGTCGTCCGAACTAGAGATCACCAGCGTGACGGCCACATCCAGTTGCCCCACATCGATCTTATCCAACAGGTTGCGCAGCGTTGTACCGCCGCCTGAGATCAGGACCGCTACCGGCATGGGCGTGGGGCGTTTACTGTCGTTCACGTGCATTACCGTCTTTCCTTGTCGACCTTGACGAAAAGCTCAACCGCGTTGCCGCCCGGTTTAACCTCGATCGATTCCGCACCCTCAATCGCTTCAAAACCAATATCCACTGCCAGTGTTTCGCGCGTCACATAATCCATGAACTTCTCCAGAGCGGAACGAAGTTCTTCCGCATCGGTGACCACGCCTACCCGAATGCGATCGGTATATTCGCAGCCCATCTCCTTGCGGCGGTCCTGGATCACCCGCACCAACTCGCGCGCCAACCCCTCGGCGATCAACTCCTCGGTCAACTCGGTCGAAAGCACCACCACGCACTGCCGACCCTGGGCCGCTGCCCAACCTTCCTTAGCGTTCAGCCGCACCTTGATGTCGTCCGAATCGAGCGTGACCGGACCGTCGGGCAGTTCCAAAACAATCTCCCCGTCCGCTTCCAGCTTGGCCAGCAACTCGCCGCCGTCGGCCTGATTCAGAGCCTTTTTCAAGGCCGGCACCTGGCGCCCGATCTTCGGGCCCAGCCGCTTCAGGTCGGGAAGCACGTTGTAAGTGATATACTGGTCGGCCTTTTCCGCAAAGCACACCTCCTTCACGTTCAACTCGTCACAGACGATTTGTACATGTTCTTCCAGCCACGCTTGGTGCTTATCGTCCGTCAAAATTACCTCGACTCGCGACAGCGGCTGGCGGACCTTCAGCTTGGCGTTCATCCGCGCGCTGCGCCCCAGCGAGATAAGCTCCCGCGCCAGGCTCATCCGCTCCGAAAGCGGCTCGTCGATGATAGCCGTATCGACCGTGGGGAAATCACACAGATGCACGCTTTCCGTGGCCGTGCAGGCGCCGTCTTCGTCCGTGAACGTCTCGACAGCCAGGTTCTGCCAAATCTCTTCGGCCATAAACGGCACGAACGGTGCGATCAGCTTGGTGACCGTAACCAGGCATTCGTACAGCGTCCAGTATGCATCACTTTTGCTTTGCGAAGCTTCGTTCGACCAGAAGCGGGCCCGACCGCGACGCACATACCAGTTGCTCAACAAATCTACGAACTCGTTCAAGCTGCTGCTCGCGCCATAATTATCGTAAGCGTCCATGCACTCGGTCACCGCCGCCGTAGTGCGGTTCAACTCGCTCATGATCCAGCGATCAATTTCCTGCCGCTCGCCAATCGGCGTATACCCCTCGGCCTTTTGCATAACCTCGGGCGTTAGCTGCCCGGCATCATCGCGGAGCGATTCCCCCGGATCGAACTTGTCGATATTGGCGTAAATCACAAAGAAACTGTAGCAGTTCCACAGCCGCAGCAAAAACTCGGGGATACACTCTTTAATCGAGCGCTCGCTGTATCGAATCGAAGTCCAGGGCGGCTGGTTGGCAAACAGATACCAACGCAACGCGTCGGCCCCATAGCGGTCGAAAACCTCACGCGGCTCGCGATAGTTCCGCTTGCTCTTCGACATCTTCTGCCCGTCTTCGCCCAGCATCAGCCCTAGCACGATGCAGTTGCGGAAGGGATGTGGGTAGTCGACCGGCTTGGTATCTTCGTCATCATTCGGATTCTCGCCTTTGCCGAACAACAACGTGCTGATCGCCAGTTGGCTATAGAACCAGCCCCGGGTTTGGTCGAGCGCCTCAGAGATGAAATCGGCCGGAAACTGCGACTTGAACTGTTCCTGCGAGCCTTCCGTTGCCGGGTAGCCCCACTGTGCGAACGGCATCGCACCCGAATCGAACCAGCAGTCGATAACCTCGGGCACGCGACGCATCCGCGCCCCCGCCGCCTTGGGCGAATCATAGGTCACGTTGTCGATGTACGGCTTGTGAACCTTCAGATCCTCGGGCAATTCTGGGTTGGCCGCCTTCGCTTCGTCCCAGGCCTCGGTGCCCGTAATACCGGGCTTTGCCAACAATTCGTCATAGTCGGCCACGGCCTCCTTATAGCCGGTTTCTTCGCAAACCCAAATCGGCAGCGGCGTGCCCCAGTAGCGTTCCCGCGAAAGGGCCCAATCCACGTTCGATTCGAGAAAATTGCCCATCCGCCCGTCGCGGATGTGTTCCGGCAGCCAGTTGATCTTCTTGTTGTTGGCCATCATTTCGTCGCGGAAGCTGGTCGTGCGGATAAACCAACTCTTGCGCGGATACTGGATCAACGGGTCTTCGTCGGCCCGCCAGCAGAACGGATACTCGTGCAAGTACTGTTCGAGATGAAAGAGCTTGCCCTCGGCGCGAAGCTGCCGGTTGATGTCGCGATCCGATTCCTTCACCCAACGCCCTTTATACTCGGGCAACTCGTCCGTAAACTTGCCGTCGGGGGCGACCGCACAGATCAACGTGGGCCCCTGTCCGTCTTCAAAACGTTCCGCTTCAGCCGTCAGCACGTCGTAGTCCACCTCGCCAAACGCCGGCGCCTGATGCACCACGCCGCTGCCGCTGTCGGTGGTAACAAAATCGGCCGCCACCACTCGCCAGGCAACGTGCTGGCTGCCGCCGGCTTTCAGCTTCCCTTCGGTTTCGCCATGTGTCTTATAGTAGCAATCGAACGGCGGCACGTATCGCAGGCCCAAAAGATCCGAGCCGGCAAGCGTTTTTTCGACCGTGAATTCCTTCTTAACCTTAGCGGCGATCGTCTCCACCAACGCCGAGGCCATGACCACACGTCGCGCTTCGTCCTCGAACGCAACCACCGAATACTCCAACTCCGGCCGCACCGCCGCAAACTGGTTACTCGGCAGCGTCCAGGGCGTGGTCGTCCAAACCAGCAGATCGGCGTTCTCCAATCCAGCCAGTGTTTCGTCGACCAACGGAAATCGCACATAAACGCTCGGGTCGGCCACCTCCCGATACCCCTGCCCGACCTCGCCACTGGAAAGGGCCGTGCCGCCTTGCGCCCACCACCACACGATCTTGTGCCCCTGGTAAAGCAGCCCCCGGTCGAACAGATTCTTCAACGCCCACCACACGCTCTGCACGTAGCTCTGATGATACGTGACGTAGGCCTCCTCAAGATGAATCCAAAAACCCAGCCGCTCGGTCAACTGCTCCCATTCTTTCGTGTAGCGAAACACGCTCTCCAGGCACTTGTGAATGAACGGCTCGACGCCATACTCTTCGATCTCCTCCTTGCTGTGGATGCCCAACTCCTTGCAGACCTCGACCTCGACGGGCAGCCCGTGAGTATCCCAGCCGGCCTTACGTCGACAGAGTTGACCCCGCATAGTCCTATAGCGGGGAAATAGATCCTTCATCGCCCGCGTCAGGCAATGCCCCGGATGAGGGAGACCGTTGGCCGTTGGCGGTCCTTCGTAAAAAACGAACTCCGGAGCGTCGGCGCGGGCAGCTAGTGATTTTTCATAAATTTCGTGCTTATTCCAGAACTCGATGATCTTTTCTTCGAGTTTGGGAAACGAAACGGAGTTCTCGACGGGGCGAAACATGGCATCCTAAGGGAGGCTGGGGAACGAAACGACCAAAAACGCAATCTATAAACACAGTCTTACGGATTGGCCTATCGGCAAAAAAGCAGAAACCTGTAGTTAACCACGCCGAGACCGGTTTGACAATCGGGGGGAAGGGATATTGACTTTAGCGCTGCAATATAGTCACATTAGCAAATGCAAGTTAACACATACCCCTCTAGGTAGTGTAGTGGGGCCGGTTAGAAACAATCGTTTCCTAGAGAGGTCTTCACAATGACACGTCGCAACGCACTCGCAACTTCTGCATTTCTTTTCACCACACTGGCAATGCTACTCTTATCGGCACCGGCCCAGGCAATCATCACCACGACCGGCAGCGTCTGGCACACGCCCGCGGCAAATGGCGTCGTCGATGGGGAAATGAAAATCAACAACGGCTCGGTCACCGTTACCGATGGCGATACATTGACAACCACTGACCGCAGCTTCCTAGGATATTCGGCCGGCACTACAGCAACCGTGACCGTCACCGATTCGACTTGGAACGCCGAGTCGGCCGTATTTGTCGCGTCATCCGCTGTAACGAACGGAACGGTCGAGCTGAACAACAGCACCTGGACTGTGGAGTCCAACATGACCATCGCGCAAGGTCAAGATAGCGTCGCCCAGATCACCCTCAACGGCGGTTCCTTATGGGACGTCGACTTTGCCATTAAAATCGGCTACGGCAAAGGCGGCGACGGAACAATAACCATCAACGACGGCACATGGTCCGCAATGCAAGTAACCCTTGGAGGCGCGGGCTTCACCACCAGCTACGGCACCGGCACGATCAACATCAATGCCGCCGGCACCATGACAAACCGCTACGGTCTTGATGTCACCGATTACGGCACCGTCCAACTCGACGGCGGCCTTCTTTCACTTGTCGGCGAGAACGATTTCGATGGCACGGTCGCCGCAACAACAAACGGCGGCACAATTCGCCTCGACGCCGGTCTCAACTCTGGAATATTCGGGTTAATAAACGTGGGAGAAGACGTCGACTTCACCAATTGCGACATCGAAATCTACTTCAACTCCGCATTTACACCCAACGCATCCAATACCTTCAATCTCTTCGATCCCACCGACGGCATTGACCTGGGCGGCGCATTGACCGACGCCGCTACCATTTCCACACCCACTGGCTGGGCCCTCGACAACGACACCGGAATAATGACCAGCGTGGTTCCCGAGCCCTCAACCCTGCTGACAATAGCACTATCACTCCTGTCCTTTGCACCCTTCTACCGCCGCCGCAAATAACTGATCGCCACAACACGGCACACGAAAGGGTAGTTCATGGCCGAGCAATTCGATCCTTATCTAGTTTGGTTAGGCATTGCACCACAGGAGCAACCGCCCAACTTCTATCGCCTCTTGGGCATCCCCCAGTTCTCCAACAACCCCGACGTCATCGAAAACGCGGCCGACCGCCAGATGGCCCATCTGCGCACATTTCAGACGGGCCCCCAGAGCGATCTTTCGCAAAAACTGCTCAACGAAGTCTCCGCCGCCAGAGTCTGTTTGCTCACCCCAGAGAAACGGGCCGCATACGAGCAGCAACTCCGACAGCAGATGATGCCGCCCCCGGCCGATGCAAATGATACCGCCGACATCGTCGTCTCAACAGACGCGAAGCGCAGCCCGCGGCAGCCGAAGCGCAGGGCGGCCAAGCCGGGTTTGTATCTGGGCCTGATGGTCTCACTTGTGGTGCTGGCCATCATCGCGGCGCTGCTTGTTGCCCGCGAACACGGTCGGACGCTCCTCGCCGAGCAAGCAACAACAGTTGCGGAGCAACCGGTTTCGATTCAGCCGGAGTCGGATCAGCCAACGCCCAAAAATGCCGATCAGCCCATCATAGTCGACAAGACTGAGCCGAGCGTACAGCCGAAGCAAGAGGTTGCCCCCACGCCAGTGGTCCCAAAACCAATTGCCCCAAAGCCGGCGATAGAGCCGACCGTGGTAAAGAATCCCCAACCACCTGTCGCCAAGCCGCCGCACAATCTTGCATCGTCATCCCCAGTTGGAGCAAACAAAAACAAAAACAAAGCGAAACCACTTTTAACTGCCTCGGGGTTTGCCGAAGATTTCACCAACTCGATCGGCATGAAGTTCAAGCTGATCCCGGCGGGCGAGTTTATGATGGGCTCGTCGGAGAATGAATCAGGCCGTTACGACCCTGAGGGCCCTGTCCATCGGGTGCAAATCACGAAACCTTACTACCTTGGCGTGTGCGAAGTAACGCAGAAACAGTTTGAGAAAGTGATGGCCACTAAACCTTGGGGCAAGATGAACTATGTTATGGAGGGTGAGGATTACGCAGCCAGCTACATAAGTTGGAATGATGCCACAGAGTTCTGCAAGAAGTTGTCTTCTAAAGAGGGGCTAAAGTATCGCCTCCCCACGGAAGCCGAATGGGAG
>CAZISU010000361.1:0-6295 GCA_964541935.1 uncultured Planctomycetaceae bacterium
CCCCTCTCGGGAATGAGTTGAAGCTCACACTGTCTTCGATTCCAGTTGGCCATGTAACGAATCCCAACGAGGGATATCGGGCCGTGGTCTACGGTAAGCAGGGATTCCTCAAAGTCATCGGTGACAAGTCCGGCAAGTCTTCGTTGCCCGAGGGCGAGTGGAAACTGTTGTCCTATACGATTCAACAGGCCCCCAAGCCCGAGCCTAAAAAGCCCGAGCCCAAGCCTAAGGAACCGAAGCCGAAAGTGGAAAGTAAGGATAAAGCCGAGGAGAAATCCACGGACAAAACTAAGAAAAAAGAACCCAACTTGTTTGCTCTTATTGCGGATGCGTTCAAGTCCAGTATGAAGGCGTCAACGCCTTCTGTTGGCCCCTCGACAATTGCCGCCCGGGCGACAAAGGATTACAAAGCGGTCAAAGTCGTCAAGGACAAAACGGTTGCATTGCCGTTCGGCCCTCCCTACCGACCGCTTGTTAAAGCCCAGTATCCGCAAGGCAATCGCAAGGTCTCGCTCAGTATGTCGCTGGTCGGCATGGCAGACGAGGTTTGCAGTTCTCTGCTAGTCAACGGCCGCCAGCCGGGCAAGCCGAAATTCACAATCAGTACAGAAGACGGCAAAGAGGTCGAGAGCGGTGCTTTCGAGTATGGATGAGGTTTCACCTGCCGGTACTCGTGGCGAGTACCAAAAGATCCAGCCGACAAGTACTTCGTGAAAGTCAAAATGGAAGCCGGCCCTTTCAAGGTCGACGATGAATACCGTAGCGTTATCGAAAAGGGCGACTTGAAATTAAAGTAACCCTTTACACAATCGAACCTGGAGGCCGGCAGTCGGCCTCCAGGTTATCTTCCCCTTATCAAGGAGGTCTGCTTATGAAGAAGTGGATACGTTATCTTGCCGGCGTGGTTGCGGTCACGGCACTGCTTGCAGTTGTGACCGATGCCGGCGCGGATACATGCAAGCTGGAAATTAAAAAAGTTGAAGCTCGCAAACCTGGAGGCCCACGGCAGGACTACATGTTCCGGTATGCCTATCCACAGCGGTTCTTCAAGCAAATTGGAGGACCGCAGGGCATCATATCTGCCGGCTCGTCCGCGGATAAGAACAAACCCGAGTTCTCAAAGGTCATCAAAAAAGAACTGGCCAAGTACGTGGCGGAGCATCCCTTCCGCGGAGTCGTCAAGTTAGGCTCCCAGTACTATGGGTTCGTGTTCGACGCTGCGCCGCCAACAGAGGCGGAAAAGAAGAAGGCCGCCGAAGAAAAGCAAGCGGCCGAAACAAAGAAGGATGCCGACAAAAAGAAATCCGACTCGGAAGCTAAAGCAAAGGCCAAAAAGCCGAAAGCGGATAACAAAAACAAGCCGTCCCCAAAGGCGATTTATTTCTGTCGGCTCTACTTCGATCTCAATCACAACGGCGACCTGACCGACGATAAGGTTATTGAAGCCGACACGAATCAAAGGCAATCGAATACCTCTACCAGTTCCTCGTTTCCACGCGTCGATCTAACCATTGATGTCGACGGGACTAAAATGGACTATGCGTTCACTATGCGAGTGAGTATGCAGGCTAATAGCCGCTTTTCGTATGCCAGAGCTCAGTTGACCGCGGCCGCCTACCGAGAGGGGGAAATTACTCTCGATGGGAAGAAGTATCGCGTGGTTGTGGTGGATTTCAACAGCAATGGGATGTTCAACGACGAATCCAAGGTAAACGATAATATTCGTAGATCCAATGGAGTTGTCTATCCGACCCAAGGCGACAGACTGTTCGTCATCGATCCCAAGGCCGGGAAGTCTTCCGGAAGTCCGTACGATGTTTCGGCAAATGATGCCCTGCATTACGTTGCCAAATTAGTCAACTTCGGCGGCCGTTTCCACGATCTAACGATTTCACCCGTTGGAAATGAGCTGCAGCTTGCTCCGTCGTCGATTCCGGTCGGCCATGTGACGAATCCCAACAAGGGTTACCGGGCTATCGTCTACGGCAAGCAGGGATTTCTCAAGGTCGTCGGCGACAAGTCCGGCAAGTCTCCACTGCCCGAGGGCGAGTGGAAATTGCTGTCCTATACGATCGACCAGACCGAAAAGCCCGAGCCTGAGAAGCCCGAGCCTGAGAAGCCTAAAGCGGAAGCTAAGGTGAAAGCGAAAACGGAAAGCAAGGCCGATACCAAAGACAAAACTAAGGCCAAAGCCGAGGTTGAAGCCAAGCTGAAAGACCGGGAGGAAGCTATCAAAAAGGCCCGTCCTCGTCCCACGACAATTGCCGCCCGCGCGACAAAGGATTACAAAGCGGTCAAAGTTGTCAAGGACAAAACGGTTGCATTGCCGTTTGGTTCTCCTTACCGACCGGTTGTGTCCGTCCAGTATAGGCAAGGCGATGGCAAGGTTTCGCTAGGCATGTCGCTTGTGGCACCGCAGACGAGATTTGCAGCAGCCTGAGAGTCAACGGCCGCCAGCCGGGCAAGCCCGAGTTTGCGATCACCACCGAAGACGGCAAAGAGGTCGAGAGCGGTGCTTTCGAGTATGGATGAGGTTTCACTTGCCGGTACTCGTGGCGAGTACCAAAAGAACTGGCCGACAATTACTACGTTAAAGTCAAAATGGAAGCCGGGCCCTTCAAGGTCGACTGTGACCACCGCAGCATTATCAAGAAGGACGACTTGCGTATGAAGTAAGCCTTAACGTGATCCTATCAGACCGTATAATCACGATTCGCCCTCTCTTGTGGTGCCAAGTTGCTTTCATTCAGCAACTTAGCTGCCCAAGAGAGGGCAATAATTCCCAAATTCTTGTATAATCCGGGGTAGCAACAAGCGGGGGTTACTTCCCTTGCTTGGTGCGGTCGACGCGGCGTTCTTTCAGACGCGTGGCCTTGCCTGTGCGGTCGCGGAGATAGTAGAGCTTGGCGCGACGAACGACGCCGGAGCGTTTGACTTCGATCTTGGCGATACGCGGGGAGTGCAGCGGGAACTTCCGCTCGACGCCCTGGCCCTGGACGATGTGTCGCACGGAGAACATCTCGCGAGAGCCGGATCCGCTGCGGGCGATGACCACGCCGTTGAAGATCTGGATGCGTTCTTTTTGGCCTTCGAGGATACGTGTGTGGACGTCGACGGTGTCGCCGATTTCGAAGAAGGGGACTTCTTCTTTCATGCTGGTCTTTTCGACCAATGCCATAATTTCTTGGCTCATGGTATTTTCCCTTTACTGATTAAGGCTGCGATTTTTAGTCGAGCAGATCGGCTCGTCGTTGTTGTGTTCGCTGCCTGCTGTTTTCTTCGCGCCAGTGGGCGATTTCTTGGTGGTTTCCGCTTAGCAGTACCGGCGGCACTTCGAGTCCGCGATACTCCCTTGGTCTAGTGTATTGGGCGAATTCCAAAAGCCGCCCTGGTCGCGAGAACGAGTCCTCGCCGCTACTGTCTTCGTCGCCCAAAACGTCGGGCACCAGGCGAATCACGCTGTCGATTATCGCCATGGCCGCCACCTCGCCCCCGTTGAGGACGAAGTCGCCGATGGAAATTTCGTCGGGCTGAAGGATGAGACGAATCCGCTCGTCAAAGCCTTCGTACCTTCCGCAAAGTAATACTATTCTCTTTTTTTTCGCCAACTCTTCAACGCAAGGTTGATCCAGTCGTCTGCCTTGCGGGGTGAGCATTACCAAATGTCCCGCCTCGGCGTCCTGTTGTTGAATGTCTTCAACACACCCAACAACCGGCTCGACCTTTAGTACCATGCCCGGCCCACCGCCAAAAGGGCGATCGTCGACCGTGTTGTGACGGTTGTCTGTCCAATCGCGAATATTGTGTAAATGGACGTCGATCAAGGAGCGATCGATGGCCTTTTTCAATATGCTTTGACTCACATAGCCGCAGAACATTTCCGGGAACAGGGTCAAAACATCGAATCGCATCTGGATGTGCTCGTACTATTCGGGCTCTGACTATTCGGCTGCTTTGTCCGCAGGAGCGTCGGCCGCCGGAGCTTCTGGGGCCGGGGCTTCAGCTTTTGTTTCTTCCGCGGGAGCAGATGTCTGCACGACCACGGGTTCGGGGCGTTTCCGCGTCTGGGCCAATCGATCAATGGCGGCCGCCTGCTGATTGGCGTGCGTGCCATCTTGGCCATATTTTTTGATCAAAATGCCGACCTTGTCGCTGGGCTGCGCGCCCACGCCCAGCCAATACTGGATGCGTTCGTTGTTCAAGATCGCTCGGGCGTCAACCTCGGAGATCATGGGATCATAGGTGCCGAGTTCCTCGATAACGCGCCCGTTGCGGGGACGACGTTTGTCAATCGCGCAAATACGGAAAAAGGGTCGATGTCGTCGACCAAACTTCTTCATGCGAATACTTACTGCCACGTGTTACTCCTCGTGAACTTTTTGTTTCTGTCTTATTTACTAATTATTATGTAATCTAGCAACTATTACTTTGCGCCGCGTTGCTGCTGGCGTTTTTTGCGTCGTTTTTCTTTATCGCGATCTTTTTTGAGCTTTGACTTTTCTTTCGGGCTGAGGCGTTTGCCCGTGCCGACTTTCTTTGCAGAAATCTGGCCGCCGGGGCCGAAAGCCCCACCCTTGCCCATTTCCTTCATCATACGTAGACGTTCACGCATCGGCATGTTCGCCATATTCCGCATTAGATCGGCCATTGTGTCGAATTGCTTGACCAGATCGTTGACTTCGTGCGGTTCGACCCCGGCTCCGGCGGCAATTCGGCGGCGACGGCTTTGGTCGATTGTTTTTTTCGGGTTACGTCGTTCTTCGGGCGTCATCGAATCGATAACACCGCCCAGCCGCTGCATCCCCTTCTCGGCGTCGGCGTCGCCGAGCATGTCGCTCATGCCCCCCATGCCGGGGATCATTTTCATGACCTTGTTCAACGGGCCCAGCTTTTTGGTCTGCCCGAGCATCTTCTTGAAATCGTCGAGCGTGAACTCGCCCTTTTTGAGGCGGGCCTCCTGCTGGGCCATTTCGTCCTGGTCGAGCTTCGATTGGGCCTGTTCGACCAGGGTCAGGATGTCGCCCATGCCAAGAATTCTGCCGGCCATGCGGTCGGGATGGAATTCTTCCAGGGCGTCCATCTGCTCGCCGGTGCCGACGAACTTAATGGGCACGTCGGCTACTGCCTTGACCGAGAGGGCCGCCCCACCGCGAGCGTCGCCGTCGAGCTTGGTCATAATCACGCCGTCGAGTTCCAAAGCGTCATTAAATGCCTTGGCGCTGTTGACGGCGTCTTGACCGGTCATGGCGTCGACGACCAGATAAACCTGCTCGGGATTTATGCGTCGGTCGATTTTTTCGAGCTGGGCCATGAGCTCGTCGTCGATGTGCAAACGTCCGGCCGTGTCGAGAATTACGACATCGCAGCCTTCTTGCTTGGCTTTTTTGACCGCGTTTTGGCAGACGGCCACCGGGTCCGTTGCGTCGTGTTCGCTGTGAACCGAAAGGCCGAGTTGCTCGCCCAGGACCTCGAGCTGATGCACGGCTGCCGGGCGTTGCAGGTCGGCGGCGGCCAGGAGAGGCTTTTTGCCGCGCTGGGCGATAAGCTTTCCTAGCTTGCCACAAGTGGTTGTTTTACCCGATCCTTGCAAACCGCAGAGCATCAACACGGTGACGTCGCCGCGGAGATGCAGGGAATGGTCGACCGGTCCCATCAAATTGACGAGTTCCTGGTTGACGATTCCGACGAGATGTTCGTCGGGCTTCAACGAGGAGAGGACTTTTTCGCCCAAGGCCTGTTCGGTGACCTTTTCCATGAAGTCTTTGGCGACCGAGAAACTTACGTCCGCCTCGAGCAGGGCCTGGCGAATGAGGTGCAGGCCATCGCGCATGTTCGCCTCGGTCAGCTTGCCGTGACCGCGAATCGTCTTCAGGGCCGAGCCGAGGCCTTGTTGTAGTGATTCGAACATGATTGCGTGGTTTGAAGGTAAGAGTTAATGCGTAAGCGGACTAACCTGCCAACTCACAGCCTACCCGCGCACAGGTAGCTGGATTATCGACAATCCCATATCGTAACGAATACCCCTACAGTTTGGCAATGCTCAATTGCAGGTTTTGCAAAGAGGTTTTTTGACAATTACCCCATCTGCGGGAGGGGGCGGGGCGATATTGAGGATCAGGATGTTTGTGTTTCTCAATCATGCGGGTGCATTAGTTACCCCCGACGGTGGGTTTCGGGATGGGGGTTTAGCTGGATGCTGGAGGGGAGTGGGAATCGTTGACTCGCGCTTATTTTGAACCCGCCTTCTTCGGCGCCGGCTGCTTGGGCTCGGGCTTCTTTGGTTCGGCCTTCTTCG
>CAZISU010000362.1:0-6289 GCA_964541935.1 uncultured Planctomycetaceae bacterium
AATTCCCTACGGCATTTACGACGTTCCTCACAAGCGAGGGCACGTTTCGGTCGGCCTCCACCTATTCTTGGCATCGTTGCTAGCGGGTTGATGTGAACACTGGTGCATTGCGATATTCACTTCGTAAACCTAAACGGAAACGGAGTTGGCGCTAGCTTCCCAACGACTTTTGCTGGAAACTGTGGCAAAATTTGAGTCTTGAAGGCCGTTTCGCATGAAAAGTTAGGAAAGCATGCCGATAAGAATAATAGGATGTTCAATCTGACTGGGAGATTTACGAGCCCTCCACCGACTTGCCGGTGGGGGGCTTTGATGTTTTTGTCTCTGGACATGGCATCTTTTCCAAAACTCAGCAGACATGCTTTCAATACGCGAGTGGTGTTTACTTAGGAGCGGATTCCTGATGGATTTCTCCTCTAACGGTTGGAAAGTTCCAGGGTTAGATTCTGGTGCCAAGACGTTCAATATGCATCCGGCCGAGTTTCTGGCGGCAGACACCGCGATGTGTGAAGACAAAGAGGGCTGTTCGGCTTACAATGGCCATTGCCTGCGTTTCGCTTCATCTGCCCCCTGAACCAATCGGAATATTGTCTTGACTACACACGAATCGAAACGTTCACATTGGCGATCTTGATCGCGAGATCAAAAACTGGTCCATTGAGGCGGCATAGATGTCGTCATTTGGCAAATTCCTATATCACATAAGTTGGTTCGAAACATGGAGACATAGTAATGAATGTATTTGGCAAGCGATTCCGCCGCAGTTGGTTACGGCTTCTGGGTATCCCATTGACACTGGCAACTACATTGGCGGGTGTGGTAGCGATGTCATTATCGGTTCCAAAGATGATGTCCGCTATCGCTTTGGCCAGCGAAGTGCCCTCTAGTCGTACCACTAGTGAAGAGGGCAATGGACTGACAAGAACCGAGGTCTTATCGGACATGTTTCGTTCTGCAGCCCAGCAGGTGCTCCCATCCGTGGTAGAGATCAAAGCTATTCCGGCAAGGGGCGCTCCAAGTAACACGGTCAGGGGACATTCCCCTTTTAGGGCCATACCGCTTGAGAAGTTTATCACAGAGGACGAGTTCGAACCGGACGATGAGGCTTCGGAAACAGGGCTCGGCTGCGGCGTTATCATCGATCCTTCGGGCATCGTGTTGACAAACTATCATGTCGTAGAAGAGGCAAGCGAAATGTTCGTGGAATTGCCTGACGGCCTGATTTTCAAGGTAAAAGACGTTAGAAAAGACGAAAAGACTGACTTAGCGGTGCTAACACTCGATAGCACAAAACCTCTTCCGGCAGTGCGGCTAGGCAACTCGGAGAATCTGCGAATCGGAGATTGGGTACTTACTATTGGCAGTCCATTAGAATTGAAGCAGACAGTCAGCGCGGGAATCATCAGCGCCAATGGACGTTATGTGCAAGGAGCCGGTAAAACGCGTCTTCTACAAACAGACGCGGCCATCAACCCTGGCAGTTCCGGTGGCGCGCTTGTAAACCTGCGAGGAGAAGTCGTGGGTATCACAACGGCAATTGCCAGTCGGGACGGTGGATATCAGGGCGTCGGCTTTGCGATCCCCATCAATCTGGCCAAATGGGTTACTGCACAACTTCGCAAATACGGCCAAGTCCGTAGAGGGTATCTCGGTATAACCACCGCAAGAAAGACCGTCAACGCGAGGAGTCACTCGAAGGGATTGAGACGTGTGATTGTAGCAGCACGAGTAAATAAGGATTCACCGGCTTATAAGGCAGGTGTACGCGAAAATGACATAATTGTCTCGTTCAACAGTCGGCCCATCCGTGGAATTTCCGAATTAAATGAAATCATTGATCGAGTGGATGTTGGCTCAAAACATCAGTTAGAGATCTTGCGTGGTCAAACTCGCAAGATGCTCGATGTGGTGATTGAAGCAGTCCCCAGTAGACAAACGGCTCAGAATTCTGAGCAGAAAGATTCAGGCGACGAATCCGAAATCGTGTATAGTCGCGACCTTGAACTGGCAGTAAGCGATTTAAGCGGACATAACGCGAGCCAACTTGGCTTGGGGACCACTTCAGGCGTACTGATCGTTCGCCTAGACCCCGGAGGTGCCGCATCCAGGGCCGGTGTGCGCAAAGGCATGGTGATTCTCCGCGTGGGTAACCACCCTGTAAAAGACAGCAAAGATTTTGCCGACATCATGGAGCAAGAGTCGCTCGATAATGGGATACTGTTACAGGTATATAGCCGCGGAAGGACTCGGGCGATTAGAGTGCGCAGTCCCTAACCCCTAACATCTCAGGAAGAATCCCGTGTAGCCAGTTGTCACAACGAAGTCTTTCCTCGTATAGGTACCCGATCTTCTATCTGCAACCCACTGAAAATTTTATTAGGAACACGACCAATCTGGTCTTGACAGGTTCAAGCTTAAGCCTTTATCGTATATTGACGATAAACGATAAAAGGAGCTAATTCAATGACAGATAAATGTGTATCCGGAACAGGCGGAGTCTGTGTACCTAAGCCCGAGAAACGTCTTCCACCATTACAGCCTGATAGTCCGGAAGCCGATCAAGAGCTGGCAAGGCTGGCAAAGGCATTGGGACATCCGGTGCGGGTGCAGATCGTCCGCATTCTTGCGCGAAGAACAACGTGTGTGTGCGGGGAGCTGGTGGACGAGTTGCCGGTTTCCCAGTCAACAGTCTCACAACATCTTAAATGCATGAAGGAGGCAGGCTTGGTACAGGGGGCAATCGACGGTCCACGAGTATGCTACTGCATCTCACCGGCCGTGCTTGAGCGGCTAAAATTGCTGGTTGGGGCTTTGTAGTCATAGAAATAGCGTTTTTTTGAAAAGACTGATCGTAAATCGACGATAGACGATTATGAACGATAGGAGTGTTACAGTGAAGAATGTTCAGGTATTCGATCCGCCCATGTGTTGCTCAACCGGTGTTTGCGGGCCTGCCGTAGACCCCGTTCTGCCGCAGTTTTCGGCTGATCTAAACTGGTTGAAGTCTCAGGACGTAGTTGTCGAGCGGTACAGCCTCTCGCAACAACCCGGCGCGTTCGTCGAGAACAATGTCGTGCAAGCTGCAATGAGTTCTGAAGGAAACGAGTGTTTGCCTCTGGTTTTGGTCGATGGGCAGATTGTCTGTCGTGGCACTTATCCCAGCCGAGAGGAGTTGGCCTCATTCGCGGGTCTAGCTGCTCACCCCGAGAGCATCTATACGGACGCCGTTGCAGAACTGGTTGCGATTGGGGCCGCGATTGCGTCTGACTGCAGGCCGTGCTTTAAGTATCACTACAACAGGGCTCGCAAGGTCGGTGTCTCTCGGGAAGATATGACTCGTGCGGTTGCGACTGCGGCAAAGGTCCGGCAGATGCCTGCCGAGGCAGTGTTTGAGCTAGTCAAACCCCTGTTGAATCGCACAATGCCTAATCAAGAAAATTGCGACAGTGATTCCGCCGACTGCTGCAACCCAACCTATTTTGTGAATTCCATTTCTAGCAAGAAGTGCTGCTGAAGTTAGGAGAGCGTTATGAATCTTATTTCTGAAGCAACCAGACATCTTTTCTTCACGGGCAAGGGAGGAGTCGGGAAGACCTCCGTTGCTTGCGCAACAGCGATTGCACTGGCCGACTCCGGGAAAAGAATACTGCTGGTGAGCACGGACCCGGCATCCAACCTCGACGAGGTTCTTGAAACGCGTCTGGGTTCGCGTCCGACACCTGTCGAGGTTGTGCCGGGGCTGTTTGCCATGAATATCGACCCCGAGGTAGCCGCTCAGGAGTATCGTCAGCGTATTGTCGGTCCTTATCGGGGCGTCCTGCCCGAGGCGGCCATAACTAGCATCGAGGAGCAGCTTTCCGGCGCATGCACTGTCGAGATCGCCGCTTTTGATGAGTTTGCCCGGCTCTTGGGCGACCCGTCTGCGACGGCAGAATTTGACCATGTCGTCTTTGACACGGCGCCAACTGGGCATACCATACGTCTGCTGCAACTTCCGGCCGCATGGAGTGGCTTCTTCGATACCAACACCAGCGGCACGTCCTGCCTTGGGCCGCTTGCCGGTCTTCAGCAACAGCGTGCATTGTACGAAGCCACACTCAATGCGCTGGTCGACTCAGAGGTCACGACTCTCATTCTGGTGAGTCGGCCAGAGCAATCAGCGTTGGCCGAAGCCGAGAGAAGTCGAGGCGAGCTTGCTGCATTGGGGGTGAGCAACCAACGCCTGGTGATCAACGGTATTTTCCGAGCTAGCGCCCTCGAAGATCCGGTGGCGCGATCGCTTGAATCCAGGAACCGCGTCGCACTTGACTCGATTCCCGCTGACCTGGCATTACTGCCTTGGACTGAGATCCCACTAGTACCATTTAGACTGCTGGGCATTTCGGCCTTACGCGGGCTATTTCACCCCACTAAGCTACCTCAGCAGTTTGATGTCACCAATATTGTGGAACAGGATATTGGCGATATTCCCCAATCACTTGGGTATTTGATAGACGACATTGCGAGTCAGGAGTGTGGCGTTGTAATGACAATGGGAAAGGGTGGCGTCGGTAAAACGACAGTCGCCTCGGCAATTGCGGTGGAGTTGGCCAAGCGAGGTCATCACGTCCACCTCAGTACGACCGACCCAGCCGCGCATCTCGATATGTCGCTATCCACAAGAATCCCCAACTTGGAAGTAAGCCGGATTGATCCGGTCGTCGAGACGAAACGGTATACAGAGGATGTTATGCGTTCAGCGGGCGGAAGTCTTGATGAGCAAGGACGCAAGCTCCTGGAAGAGGATCTGCGTTCCCCATGCACTGAAGAAATCGCTGTTTTCCGCTCGTTCGCCTCAAAAGTCGCCGCAGGCAGCGATGGATTTGTCGTATTGGACACGGCGCCGACCGGGCACACACTACTTCTGCTGGACGCTACAGAGGCGTATCATCGCGAGGTCCAGCGTACCAATAGCGACCTGCCCGAGACGGTAAGGGAACTCCTGCCGCGTCTGCGCGATCCGGATTTTACTAAGGTTCTCCTCGTTACACTTCCTGAGGCGACACCGGTCCACGAAGCGCTCCAGCTTCAGCGGGATCTAAAACGGGCAGAAATCGAGCCATATGCTTGGATCGTTAACCAGAGCTTGACTCCTTTGTGTCTTCACGATCCGGTGCTGCTAGCAAGACAAGCAAATGAGGCACCGTACATCGGTGAGGTGAATCAAGACTACGCCGTGAGAACCGCCCTTGTGCCATGGGTGAGCGAGCTTCCGGACTTCCCTGAGTGGCTTAGTCATCTGGTGTCCAACAGCGGAGGTGAGGGGAGCGATTCTCCTGGTATACAGGTGGCCTAGTAACGTGAAATCAGGGACATCCGTTAGCAGGAAGGAGCCTGGACGAAGCATTGATTTTCGATACTGAGGGGGCATCTCCGCATGAAACGCTCAACAGCTACTTCTGCACGTAGCCTGTCGACCAAGGCTAGCCTCAGTCGAGCCAGCCGTTCTGCCGTCCACTCTATTTCGAGCATTGACAACAGGGCCCTCTGGTGACCTCGTCTGCCGTCGTCGCGTCGGCCAACGGGCACTCGTCACGGCATACCAACTTGCCCGTCAGTGGACACTGGTCCTTGCAGACCTCTTCGCCGGTAGGCGATGTGAGACCGCCGACAAGCCACGGATAGTCCCGAGTACCCGTGGCGCGTGAGACACCTCGAAAAACCACCCTAAAACGGGACAGTCAGGAGTGGGTCGTCACTATTGGCGTTGATCGCGTGACTCTCGATATTTGAGTAATGCCTGCTCTACCAGTTCGCTGAGTTGACATCTGGCTTCCCACGACCAGTCGCGGTAGTCAGCAATCAAATGCCGTGAGATGCGGAAGGTAACCTTCTCCTTCTGGCCGGCTGGGCGGTTTGGCCTCTTCGGTGGACGGCCGCGTCGGGCTTCTATATGGCCCAGGACGCAACGTTCACCGGCGAACGATACTGGTAGGATAGGGGGAAATGGTTTCGTGCCCTGTGCGGCATTCTCGGTGGTCGCAGGGCCATGGCTTGATGATGGCGTCAGAACTTGGTCCAGTACGCGGTCGATGCCGGATATTCTTTTGACCTTCATTGGATCATGCACTCCAGTTGTTCGGCCACGGTGGCGTAGTCTTCGAGGGCTCGGGAGCGACTGATACAGAGCATGCCGCCGGCAGATGAGGCGTAGAGCATGCGGGCATCGCTGCGAACGACTCCCAAAACTGGGTGTAGGCGGTTGACTTCGTCACGAACCTGGTCGGTGATTGCCCGACAGATGGGCATT
>CAZISU010000363.1:0-6286 GCA_964541935.1 uncultured Planctomycetaceae bacterium
TGTCCGACGATGGGCGGAACGGCCGCATGCCCATGCCCGACCTTTCTGGATTTCCGGAAGAGCAACGAAGAAGAATAGAAGAGCAGCACAAGAGGATGGAAGAGCAGAGCAAGAAGTGGGAAGAGGAATTCAGAAGAAGGCAAAAGGAAATAGAAGAAAGAATGAAAAAGGATTTTGGGCCTGGCGGTATGCCCGACTTCGGGCCGCCCGTCAATCAGCCTCAACCCGGCAATCCGTTTGAGCATGGCTAATACACGCCTAGCTTTGATACTGCATTTCTATTTCGAGTTTACTGCCAAACGTAACCTCCGCTTGCAGAGCCTCGGCCAGACGGCCCAGATATTCGTCACGTGCGATTTCCACGGCCCCGAAACGCTCCGTGTGCGGCGTGAGTTGTTGGATGTCGAACAGCATATACCCGCGCCTGCGGAGGTGGTTCACCAGGGCGACCAGTGCAACTTTCGAGGCGTCGCGCTGGTGGAAGAACATCGATTCGGCGGCGAACAGCCCGGCGATGGCCAGCCCGTAGACGCCGCCGGCGAGTTGGCCTTCGTGCCAGGCCTCGATGCTGTGGGCGTGGCCGAGCTGGTGCATCTTTGTGTAGGCGTCGATCATGGGCCGTGTAATCCAGGTGCCGCCCTCGCGTGATGGGCCGCTGGCGCAACCGTGAATTACGCCCGTGAAATCTTGGTCGCAGGTTACAGTGAAACGTCGGCCGCGGCATGTCCTTTGCAAACGCCGTGAGACGTGGAAGGTGTCCATCTCGATAATTGCCCTGGGATCCAGCGACCACCACAGCATGGGCTCGGCCTCTTCGCCGATGGGCCAGGGGAAGATGCCGTGCGAGTATGCGTCCAGCAGCCACTCGGGCGCAAGGCTCCCCCCCACGCCGACCAGCCCGTCTTCGGTGGCCGATTCGGCCGGGGGGAAGAATTTGGCGGGTGGGAGTTTATTCATTTCACTGAAAAAGGGGGGAAGTTACATAAGATAACTAAGATAACGAAGGTTAGAATATTTGGTTGTTTGTCGGCATTGGTGGGTGAATTATAGACTTTTTGCTGATTTATGTCAGGTTGTTAAGTCTGAATACCAATCGCCACGAACCGATATTGTTCGTTTCGGGGCGTTCGGATAGCATTGGACGCGATGGTTCTGTAGATATTATGGACAGGATCCATCTTTGCATGATTAAATATCGACGCGTTTATGTTTTGTGACGGCGCGTTTCGAATTTTGCGGCTCTTGCACGGAAAGGACTCCGGACAGATGCAGGCGACTCTTGCGGAGCTTGCGGCGTTGGTCGATGGGCAGTTGATTGGCGACGGCGATTTGGTAATTGGGGATTTGGTAATTAACGGCGCGGCGCCCATGAACCATGCGGTGCCCGGCCAGATTACCTTGACCGACGATTGTCCCGACCGGCACTACGATCTGTCGGCCTCTCGTGCATCGGCGATTGTGGCCAGCAAGTCGGCCGAATCGACGTGCGGTTTGCCCACGATTCAGGTGGACGATGTGCATGGCGCATTTTCTAAAATTCTGCGGCATTTCAATCCGCCGCGGGTCAAGCCTCGCGCCGGCGTGAGCCCTTTGGCTTTCATCAGTCCCACGGCCAAGCTCGACGAGAACGTCGACGTGCATCCCTACGCGACCGTGGGCGACGACGTTTTTATAGGCTCGGGCTCGACTATCCATTCGGGCGTGCATATCATGGCCGGCTCGAAGATTGGCAGCAACGTTACCATATATCCCAACGTTGCACTTTACGAAGATACGATTGTGGGAGCAAATTGCATAATTCATAGCGGCGCCATTTTGGGTGCCAGCGGGTTCGGCTACTGCCAAGTCGACGGGCAGCACGTGCTTTCGGCCCAGCTTGGCAACGTGATATTGGGCGCCAATGTCGAGGTGGGTGCCGGCACGACTATCGATCGGGGAACATACGGCCCCACTAAGATCGGCGAGGGCACGAAGATCGACGACCAGGTCATGGTCGCGCACAACTGCCAGATCGGCCGCCACAACATGCTCTGCTCGCAGGTGGGCATAGCCGGCAGCACATCGACCGGCGACTATGTGGTCATGGCCGGGCAGGTCGGCGTTCGCGACCACGTACATATTGGCAAAGGGGCCGTCTTGGGTGCCATGGCGGGCATCATTAACGATGTGCCCGAAGGCAGCCAGATGATCGGCGCACCAGCCACGCCGCAGCGAGACCAGAAGCTCAAACAGGCGGCCTTTTCGAAACTGCCGGAAATGCGGCGACAGCTTAAGAAGCTGCAACGTGTGGTTGACCAGTTGGTCGAACAGCACGGCGACGGTGACGGCTGTCGCGACGCGGCTTGACACCTTGTTTGTATTCATCACGCTCCGCGTGATGGCTAGGCGATAGCCTACAGATTTCGACGCCACGCGGAGCGTGGCGAGTACAGAGCATTGAACGATAGCACTGAAAAACAAATCGAAAGCGAAAAACCGCGGCGTGTAGGATTGCTGGCCGGTTGGGGACGCTATCCGTTTATTGTTGCCCAGACGTTGCGCGAGCAAGGCGTGGAGGTCTATTGCCTGGGCATCCACGGCCACGCCCAGCCGGGTTTGGACGAGCATTGCACGCATTTCGAGTGGATCGGGCTGTGCAAGATGAACCGAGCCATCCGCTACTTCAAGCGTCACGACGTGACGCAAATTTCCATGCTGGGCAAGATTCATAAAGTGGCCCTCTTCCAGCCTTGGCGCTGGGTACGGCACTTGCCCGACCTGAGGACGATTCGGACTTTTGTACCCCATTTCTTCACACGCAAAAAGGACTGTCGCGACGACACGCTTTTGACGGCGGTCGTCGAGCTGTTTGCATCCGAGGGCATCCGCTTTGCCCCGCCCACGGATTACGTGCCGGAGTTGTTGGCCGGCGAGGGACGCCTCACGCGCCGCCAGCCGAGCATGGCCCAGTGGCGCGACATCGAATTCGGTTGGGAAATTGCCCGACAGATGGGCGGCCTGGACGTGGGCCAGAGCGTGGTCGTCAAAGACCAGGCGGTTATGGCCGTCGAGGCCGTCGAGGGTACGGACCTCTGTATCCGCCGCGCCGGCGAGCTTTGCGGGACGGGCGGTTTTACCGTGGTCAAGGTAGCCAAGCCCAAGCAGGACATGCGTTTCGACGTGCCCGCGGTGGGGATGAAGACGCTCGAGACCATGCTAGCCGCGGGCGGACGCGTTTTGGCAATCGAGGCCGGCCGCACGATCCTCTTGCAGGAGCCCGATGTGATCGATTTCGCCAACAAAAATAAGTTGGTGATCGTATCCTTAATTCAACCGCGTGCCTGCAAAAATGCAGCATAATCACCGGCACCCGCACTCTCCAGCCGGGCGACAAGGACTCTTGACACGAATTGCCGTTCACTCCATGATTTGGTCGGATAACAATTCAAGGTATTCTCGCCCACTGGAGCCCCAAAGTGCCGGATTCTGAAAAAAGCGGCTCGACGCGCAAGCAAATTCGGCCTCGGGTTAAAGTTTGGCTAGAAACTTATGATCCGCAATCCGACGGTCGTAAAAACAGTGGTCAAAAATCCGCTACGCGGAAATCCAGCGGACAGTATGTTTTCGGCCTGGGGATCAGCGAGATCCTCAAGGCGGTCGAGTCACGCGGCTCGATCAAGGCGGCGGCCGGACAGTTGGGCAAGAGCTATCGTCATGTCTGGTCACGGGTTAAGGAGGCCGAAGAGGCCTTGGGCGAGCCCTTGGTCGACGCGCGGGTGGGGGGGAGTGGAACCAGCCGCAGTTCGCTGACCGTGCTGGCCAAACAACTCGTTACCGATTTCGATGCACTGCGACGTCGCATGTTCGAGGTCGTGGATGAGGAGTTTTCGGCGCGTTTCGAGCCGGTTTCGCCATCCGATGACCCCATCGTTCTGCCGGAGCAGGGCCCACCCGATAACAAGATGGCGAGTCCTTGACTTTGGCAAGGAAATTAGTGAGAATCTAGGCCTGATAGCACGAGTGTGCAATTTGCACGTAACTGATCGTGCCATCTTTGTAGAAGGAAAAGAAATTATGCGTTTGACAGCCCTATCGACCCATCCGGGTTTGGCCGGCACTAGCCGTTTGCAGGTTCTATCTCACGAAGTGCAGTGGTCCGACACGGCGGCCATGCTTATCTTACTGGGAGCCGGGGTGGGCGCGGCGTTGTCGAGTGTTTTTTTGGATATGAGCCTGCGGATGCCGGGCCATGCGATTTTGCGGGCCGTTTTTCCCATGGCCCTGGGCCTGGCCATAGCGCCGCGTCGGTTTGGCGGCATGGTGATGGGAACCGGCGCGATTGGCACGGTGCTGGTGATCAAGGCCGGCGGTCTGGGCGCGATCGGTGTGGGAGCGCTGACGAGTCTCGCAGTCACCGGCCCCTTGCTAGATCTGGCCCTGTGGCATGCGCGACGTGGATGGCGGCTATATATTGCCTTTGCCCTGGCCGGCATGGGCAGCAACTTGGCCGCCTTTGCCGTGCGTGGGGGGGCCAAGTTTTTTGGTTTGACTTATGTGACGGGCAAGCCGCTGGCTGCGTGGTGGATGTATGCCAGCTTCTCTTATGTCGTCTGCGGTTTGTTGGCCGGACTGATTAGCGCTACTATCTGGTTCAAGTTGTCGTCCGGCAATTCGGATGCTGAGCGAGCGGAGACGTCATCTTGATCTACGTCGGCGTTGACGATACTGATATGCCCGGCACGCTGGGTACCAATAAGTTCGCCAAGGCCCTGGCCACCCGCTTGGCGGATCGTTTTAGATGTGAGTTGATCGTCCGCCACCAGTTGCTTATCGATCCCCGCGTGCCGTATACCAGTAAGAACAGTTCGGCCACGATATTGCTGCATGCAAATAATGGCGCGGGCAAGGCGGAGCTGATCGATGCCTTGCGCATCTTTGTGAGCGAATGGTTCATCGAGGGCAGCGATCCGGGTTTTTGCGTGACCGAAACGGTTCCGGCGGAGATTACTGCCTATGGCAAGCGCTGCCAGAACGAGGTCATCGACCAAAGCGTGCCAAGGCGGCTGGCGGACCAGCACGGCATTCATTTGGAAGGATGCGGCGGCACCAACGACGGAGTGATCGGCGCCTTGGCGGCGGTCGGTTTGTTCGCCGATGGTAACGACGGCCGCGTGGTACAGATCGCCGCCTGGCCCGACGATCTGGCCGGGCAAGAGGATATCGCGACAGTACGCCACCGCGATGTGGAGGTGCGGTGTTGCGAAAGTGGAACGGAAGTCAAAAGCGGAACGATCGACGTGGGCAAACACCTTCGCCCTAATTATCGAGAAGGCAAGATCGTACTATTCGCACACAAGGAGAGTGGCGAAGAATCGAGCATTTGGCAAGCAATCCGTTTCACCTAGCAAACATGAAAACATTACGCGGTTTCACATTGATCGAGTTGCTGGCGGTGATTGCCATCGTGGGCATGTTGGTGGCGCTCTTGCTCCCGGCCGTGCAGCAATCGCGCGAGGCCGCCCGACGTATGCACTGCGGCAACAATCTCAAGCAATTGGCTCTGGCCGCGCACGGTTATCACGATGTGGCCGAGAGTTTTCCGGCGGGGTTGGACCAGTTCGAGTCGTCGAATTCGCCACGCTACCGAGGAACTTCGGTGTTCACGTATCTGTTGCCGTATTTGGAGCAGGACAATTTGCTCTCCGACTGGAATTATGAACATCCGTTGAACAATACCTACGGTGGCGTGAAAGCGAGGGCGGCGTCGGTGGTGCCCTTGTTCTTATGCCCTTCGGACCCCATCGAAAAAAATCCCATCACCTACAGCGGTCGACATTACGGCATGACCAGCTACGGCGGCAACGGCGGCACGCGTTCGGTCGATCCGGGCTTGGCTTCGTGCGACGGGATCTTCCATACAACCGGCCCGGCCTCGGAGCCCCAGCGGGATCAAAAGGCGGTGCCCCTGACGATGATCGCCGACGGCACTAGCCAGACACTATTGTTCGGCGAGCGCAGCCATCATGATCCCAATTACGAATCGTTCGCCCTGCGAGGTTGGGCCGATCCGCTCCCGCAACTGGGGCGTTGGGCAGCCATCGGCGGGCGGAAAAGCATCGGCGACGTGACCATGAGCGGCTTTGTGCCCATCAACCATCGTATGTCCGTGAGCTTCGAAAACCGCGCCGAGGCCGATCCGCCGGTGACGTCGTCGGGCGATTTTTACTTGCACCAGCAGCGCCGCGTGTGTGCCTTTGGCAGCAACCATGCGGGCGGGGCCAATTTCGCAATGGCCGATGGGGCAGTG
>CAZISU010000364.1:0-6281 GCA_964541935.1 uncultured Planctomycetaceae bacterium
CCGGAAACTTTTTAACCAGGCCCAATCACTTAACTCGGATAGTAGACCCATGTCTCGAATGAGGAAGATCGGCGCAAATTTCCCGCCCGCGGGGCGATTTCTTGCATCGGCGCTTGTCGTTATTCTGTTGATCGGCTGCGATTCAGACCGCCAGGCGGTCGAAGGGACCGTCACACTCGACGGCCAACCGCTGGCCGAAGGCTATGTGCGGCTGCGTCCCCAGTCGGGCACTTCCAGCCCGGGGGCTGGTGCATCGGTCGAAAACGGCAAGTTTAGAATCGCACCCGAAGGCGGGATTTTTGCCGGAAAGTTTTTGGTCGAAATCACGGCCATGCGGCCCAGCGGTCGCATGTTGGCCAATCCCGAAAGTGGCAGCCGCTATGCGGAAAAAGTCCAGATTCTGCCGCCGCGATATAACAAGGCGACCGAGTTGAGTGTGGATATCGTTGAAGGGGAATCAAACCACTGTGACTTCAAGTTGACTTCAAAGTAACGCGAGGAGAATTTATGAGCTACACGAGAAGGCATTGCCTGCAAATTATACTATCCGCGATATGCATATTGTTGCCGGTCGCATTTGCCAGGGCCGACACGAAGATATTTTTGCTGGGCGGCCAGTCGAACATGGATGGCCAGCCTGCGGCCACAAACATCCCCGACCCCTACAAGCAGCCGCAAACCGGTGTGAAAATTTGGGACTATTGGAATGGCGGCGGCTGGGGCAATCTGCAAGCCGGCTATACGGAATCCAAGAAACAGTACGGCCCGGAAGTAAGTTTCGGAGCCACTCTGAAAAAGGCGTTCCCCCACGACGACATATACCTAGTTAAATATGCCAACGGCGGTACTAATCAGGCCGTGCATTGGAATCCGAACGGCAGCGGCGGCGAATATAACCATTTCAAATCGGCGGTAGATGCCGCCGTGCAAAATCTCGTCAATGCCGGCAAAACGCCCGAATTTTGCGGAATGATCTGGCTGCAAGGCGAAAGCGATGCACTGAATCACTCATACGCCACGGCCTACGAAGGCAATCTAAGGAACTTTATTTCTAAAGTTCGCGCGGATGTCAACACGCCGGATATGCCTTTCGTGTTGGGCCGCATCGTGACCTATTACGGACCCGCCGCCGATAACACCCTCGTGCGCACGGCGCAAACAACCGTCGCCGCAGACACCAAAAACGTGGCCTGGATTGACACCGATGACCTCTCCTGGGCAGGCGCCTACAACGGACACTACGGCACCCAAGGCCAGATCATACTGGGAAAACGTTTCGCTGACAAACTCCTCCTGGTTCCCGAGCCCGACGCGGTCGTGTTGTTGCTAAGTTGTTGTTTTTTGGCGTTGAAAAGAGTTCCGACTGCCTTGCAGTTTGAGAAAATATCGAAGTAACGGGAGCGTCATGAGTTGCATAAATAAATATTATCGGTCTGGCTGCGCGCTCGCATTGGCGCTAGCGGTAATCGCGTCGTTTGTTTTGACGGCCGTGAATGTGTCGGCGGTCGCTGCATTGGACATCGTCACCTTCGGAGATTCGACCACCGCGCCGCGCGATATGGGCGACTATTGGCTGCGAACCTATTCCGACATCCTTCGCGACGAATTGCCCTATCGCGGCATCACGGGCACCGTGGCCAACAAGGGCGTGCGCGGCAACATGACCACCAACGCCCTGGCTCGCTTTCAGACCGATGTTATGGATCTCGATCCGGATCTGGTGGTTATGCAGTTCGGCATCAACGATGCCTGGACCTTCAATCTCACCCAGCCGCCGCGGGTGACGCTGAGCGAATATGAAGCGAATCTGCGGTCCATGGTCGGCACGCTTCGTGGCTTGGAAACAAAGGTCGTACTGATGACTCCCAACTCGCTGTATCCAATCGATAAGAATCCGGTGATGGACGATTATTGTGACGTGGTTCGCCAGATCGCCGGCGATTATGCAACTGATGCCGGATTCACGTTTATCGACATGAACCAGATCTTCATCGATTATCACGCCCAGCCGAACCAACAGATGTTTGATTTGATGCTCCCGGACGGGGTCCATCCCAGCAATCGCGGGCATCGTTTCATTTCCGAGCACCTCGCCGCAGCGATCGGCGCCGGCCCGGTGAATTTTTCGCCCGGGCGCATTCCGGCTAACCTGGCCGTTTGGCTCAAGGCGGATGCCAGCTCGGGCGGATCGGTCGCCTCGTGGGCCGATCAGTCGCCGGGCGTTGCGGGCGTGAACAACGCGGTGCAGACCGTTGTCGACAAGCGACCTACGCTGATCGAAAACGCCTCTCCCGCTGGAGATCGTCCCGTGCTCCACTTCGACGGCGACGATTATCTTGACATTGCTGCAAATACGGCCTTCGAGAGCGAAGCGGTCAGCTTTTTCGCCGTTTACAAAGCGCCGGGCGCATCTACCTCGACGCAACGAATTTTCGAGGCGGAAGATGTTTCTCCGGGCAACGGTTACTGGGGTGTCTCGGCCTATGCCACGGACGGTCCCACACGGCAACACGCGACCTATGCCCGCGACGCGAGCGGCAACTACAAGGTCATGCTTTCCGACGCCGCCGCGTGCGACGAGTTCGTTATCGTCAGCGGGGTGATCAACACCTCGGACCTGACGGTCGGCGATAGCGGCCCCACATCATTGTCGGGCAACTTCGACAGAGCTGAGATGCTTGGCGGCCCACGTTCCGATATCAATGCAACCGCCCAGGGCAACGAGGGAATTCGCATCGGTGCCCGCGCGAGCGCCGAGAGCAACTTTCTCAATGGTGATATCGCCGAGATATTGATCTACGACACGGCGCTGGGCGACGCTGAACGGGGCCTGGTGGAACAATATCTTTGGCAAAAATGGTTTAAGTCCGTGCCGATGTCCGGCGACGCCAACTGTGACGGATGTGTCGACGGCGATGACGCCATGATTCTGGCCGCCAATTGGCAAAAAACAACTGATGCCCTGTGGTACGAAGGTGATTTCAACGGCGATGGAGCCGTAAACGATATTGACGCCACCATGCTGGCCGCCAACTGGCAAAGCAACCTCGGCGCCGATGCCACCGCTGCCGTACCCGAACCGACGTTCGCGGTCCTCGCGGCCGGCGGATTGACGATATGCTTTGGACTTGGACTCCGCCGTGGCGGTAGATGGCTCTTCACGCTGGTGCTGCTGGCCGTGTGCGGATTTACACCGGCAGCAGCGGCCGATTTGTCGACAACGTCTCCTAACTCTGAGCTGACATTCGGCTCGGGCAACGACAGCGAAGCGGCCTGGTCGCCCGACGGCCGCACGATCGCATTCCAGTCGGATCGCGACGGCGCGCTTTTCTCTTATCAACAACCCGACGAGGTTCGAATCGGCCGTCAGATCAGCGGCAACGGCGGTTTTTTTGGCTCGATCTATAGTGTAAGCGTCTACCGTCGCCTGCTCCGTCCCGAAAAAACACATGCCGCGTTGTTGCAACGGTTTTGGAAAGAGATTAATTAGCCGGGCGCAAAATATCCGCACAATGAGGAACTAGCAATGACAATAATAAAATACGGATCGAGGGTGGGTGTTCTAACCTTGCTTCTGCTTTTGCCCGAACTGGCGGTCGCCGCCGAGCGATTCGAAGTGGCCGCTTGGGTCGACCACGGCGATTTCCAGCGGGTCTTCGACACGGAAAAGGCCGCCGGGTTGGCGAAGATCATCGACCACGTGGCCGAAACCGGCGCAACCAGCATTTGGTGGCGCAACGGCAGCGGTTCGACCACGCGGTATCAGAGCAAAATCGAATCGCATCACAACGATGGCCAACTGGACAAGCGTCGCGTACACATGGTCGACGACGTCGACGGCTGGCTCCGCTACGGCGAGGTCGAGCCCGACATCATTGCCACCATGGTCAAGCTCTGCAAGGAAAGGGGGCTGCGGCCGGGAATACATTGGCCCTATGAAGAAACCCATTTCAGCGGGCGGACCATCGGGCGTTTCAACCTTGAACACCCGCAATACTGGGCTCGCACCTACCTGGGCCATCCCTGGTGGGGCCGCTCAAGCATCGCCTTCGAGCCCGTCGTCGAACACAAACTGGCCTTGCTCGACGAGTTGCTCGACCGGGGTGTAGAAAGCGTTTTCATCGAGTTCTGGCGTTCCGGAGGCTGGGATCCTCGCTACGAGCATGTAGCGCCCGTGGTCGAGGATTTTCGCAAGAAGCATGGCACCGATCCGCCGTCGAAAATCAACGATCCGGACTGGGCTCGCCACGTGTCGGGCTATGTGACCAACTACCTGCGGCGGTTTCGCCAACACATGAAAGCTAAGTCGCCCAATGTTGAATTGGCCGTGGGTATCCCGTCAATTGCACCTCACGCCAACAATCATCCCATGATCTCGCGGGCAGCCGATTGGCGGACTTGGGTCGACGAAGGATTGGTTGATACACTGGTGATCAACTACGTCAAATGGGACGAAAAGCGGCCCATACAAAGCACGCGCGAGATGTATCGAGAAGTTTTAGATTATGTCGACGGTCGTTGCCGTGTGCTTTGCCCTGTACAACAATACAACTACGCCCACCGCGGGCTGCCCGCATATGAAAAAGCCACCGGTATGAGCAATGCCGATGTAGCGGCCGCCCTGACGCGCATGGCCCATGAAATGGGCACCGGCGGCATCAGCCTCGAGTGCGTCGACTACAACAACTATAAGCCCGCCACGCGGAAAACCTTGCGAGAACTAACAGCCGGCCCCTGTCGCAATGTTCGCGCAAAGCCGGCCGACCCGAAGTAGGGTGCGTGCTTGCACGCACCGCAAAAACACCACAACGGTGCGTGCAAGCACGCACCCTACAATTGTTGAGATGATCAGCCCATGTCGTTTGTCATAATTAGTACAGCAGCTTTAGCCGTTCTCGACTGGATCGTGATAGGCGCATATTTGCTGCTTGTGTTGGCGATCGGCTGGTATTATGCGCGACGTACGGATTCGGCCGAAGACTATCTGCTGGGCGGTCGCCGCATGAATTGGCTGGGGCTGGGAGTCTCGTTGTTCGCAACCATGCTCAGCGCCGTAACCTACCTGGTACTGCCGGGCGAGATGATCCTTTACGGGCCGATTTTTGCCATGGGCAAGGTAGCGGCCTATCCGCTGGTGGCCGTGATCGTGGGCTGGTGGATCATACCCAGCATCATGGCAATGCGGGTGACCAGCGCCTACGAAATTCTGGAAATGCGATTGGACCTGAGCGTGCGGCTGCTGGGCTCGCTGTTCTTCCTCTCGCTACGACTGATGTGGATGGCACTGGTGGTTTATGCCACGGCGGCCATGGTACTGGTGCCTTTGACGGGCCTGGACGAATCTGCCACGCCCTGGATTTGCGCTATTTTGGGAGCCATAACCGTGGCCTACACATCACTGGGCGGGCTGCGCGCCGTGGTGGCGACGGACATAGTGCAAAGCGTAATCCTCTTGGGCGGCGCGTTTCTGACGTTGGGCATAATCACGTATCACTTCGGTGGCGTCGGCGGTTGGTGGCCCCAGCAGTGGCCCACACACTGGCCCGAGCCGCGCTGGGGATACAATTCCGATCCCAACACGAGAACCTTTACCGGCGCGCTGATCGGCACGCTGGCGTGGTATGTCTGTACGCAAGGCTCGGACCAAATGGCCGTGCAGCGATTCCTTGCCAATCGAGATGTTAAAACAGCGCGGCGCACCCTGTTGGCGGCCTTGGTGATAAGCGCCCTCACAACAGGGCTACTCACGCTGGTCGGGCTGGCCGTGTGGTCTTATTATCGAGCCAATACGGAAATACTGGCCGGCTCAGCATCGCCGCTGAACGCGTCGTTGCTGGAAAAGGCCGACAAGCTCTTTCCGCAGTTCGTAATGGCGGCCATGCCGCCGGGCGTGAGCGGGCTGGTGGTTGCCGGGCTTTTGGCCGTGGCCATGTCGAGTCTTTCCTCCGGCGTGAATTCGTCCTGTTCGGTGATAAAGGCGGATTTCATCGACCGCCTGCGACTCCTGCCGCCTGGCGACGCCAAGCGTGACGTGCGGCAGGCGATGTGGATTTCGGTCGTGGTGGGCGTGGTCGTCGTGCTCTTGAGTTCCGGGGTCGGAGCTGTGAAGGGCAATCTCCTGGCCGTAGCTTTCAAGGTTTGCAACTTGCTGACCGCGCCGTTGTTCGGGCTTTTTTTCATGGCCATGTACGTTCGCGGCGCCACCGTTTTGGGCACCCACGTGGGCGTGGCCTGCGGTCTGGCAGTTGTTGTGGCGGTCAACTTCTGGGAAGAAATCACCG
>CAZISU010000365.1:0-6267 GCA_964541935.1 uncultured Planctomycetaceae bacterium
CGAATTAACTCGATATCTGTATGAAAATACTCTTTACGGAAATTGACTTTATTCACGCGTTTCTTGTGCAATTCTCGGTGCAAGGTATTTTCCAATGTCGGAGCGTCATCGGAAGAAATCATCATGTGAACGTCGAATGGGAATGGCACAGACGCGTCGCCAAGTTCCTTCACGCGGTCCATTGGTTCGAGACGCCTGGTCATGCCGACTTTCAGCATGCCTTCGCCGAACGAACCTATATTGGAGATCACATAGACGTGTCCTGCCCGCGTCATTTGCGCCTGCGACTTGGCGCGTTGAGCATTCTCCTCGGCCTCTTTCAGTCTAGCCCGCAGTAGCTCGACTTCGGCGCTGTGTTCGTCCTTGGATTTTTCGAGTGCTTTTTCGAGGGCAGCGGCAATGGCGGATTGTTCGCGTTCCGCTTCCCTGACTTTCTTGTCAATTTCACGAGCCAGTCGTTCCTCTTCGCGGATCTGCGCACGTATTCGAGATTGTTCCTGCCGCTGGAAGTCTTCCCTTAGAATTGTCTCGTACTTTTCCTTCAAATCCTTGACCAGCGAATCCTCTTGTTCCTCCGGGACATCAAAGCCGATACCCCGGCACACCTTGATGACTTTCAGTAACCTCGTCTTGCATGTCGAAAAATTATTGGGATTGAGCTTTGCTGCAACCCACGATACGTTTTCCTTCATATAACGTCCGGCCACATCGTCGATCTTTTTGTCAAGCTCTTCTTGTTGATGTGCAAGACCTGCTTGATCCAGGTCCATTTTTTTACGCTGGACGGACAGGTTAAAAAGATCCTGCTTTAGCGAGGCATTTTCTGTCTTTAGTTCGCCATACAATATGTGCCGTTTTCCAAACTCTGCAAGTTCCTCACGATATTTATTTTCACGAACTTGCAGTGCCTTATCGGTTGAATCAAGCCGTTTATTCCAATTCTCAAGTTTTCGTTTTTCCTCCACAACACGGCGAAAAGTCGGGAAATACCAAATCCCGATGGCGGCCGAAGCCGATAAGAAACCGGCTACAAAAAGAACGATATATGTCATCAATCTTCCCCGTTAATGCTATCTGTGCATTGTGCTTGTGATACAAAAATAGTCAGTCGTGCCACATTTGGTGCAAGGCACCGGCTTGTAAAAGAGTTCTTTTCGCCCTTTCCCCCGCGTGCCGCATGTATGGCAGATTCCATCCGCTTTTATGTTCGTGCATGATTGCAAATGAATCACCCGGCCTTTGTCCGTTTCGTCACAAACAACCACCCCCAGTTCTTCCCATGTCTCCAGGAATGAATCGATAATGCTTTTCTCTATATTGAGATCCCGCTGAATATCACAACTTAAATATCCGGGCTCTTGCTCCAACTTATTCCAAAGCATTCTTGCCGCCTCTTCAAACTCCAGTGCGGTTTGGGCATGTGACGGATAGTTTTTTTCGTGCCTCGCAAGGAATCTGTTTTCGCTTATAAACGCGGCAAACGATTCGATAATCCAATGCTCGAAAAGCAGCGGAGCATATTTCACAATTGCCAGAAACGAGAAAAGGTCCGGCGTCTGTGGCTCAATCTCCCTCTTCTTCCGAAATTGAATCGACGGCACAATATGCGGGAACGTTTCCTCGCAAACATCGAAAACCGCCGGGAAATCATGATCGGAAAGCATGGTTTGGATTTTGTTTTCCAAATCCATCAATTCTTCATGGTGCTCTTCCATCTCGGCTATTCGAATAGACGTAATCTCCCCAAAAGCGAGCGATAAAGCCTTACTCCCGCCCTAATGAAAGGCTTCATTCACACTTAATCACCGTTCAGAAACACCACCCATCCAGCGGGCATACCCCACATGTTAATACATTACAATAGCAATGTCAAATACTGCCGCCAGCAGGCTTTAGATTTTCCCCGTATTTTAGGGTCTGTCCACGATGCACCAGTTAGTGGCTTCGGAAGGATAAGCATCGCTTCGCCTTGACTGTGGACAGTTATATATGTACAATTACTTGTACAATGTTTTCCGCGTTTTCACGAGAGTTCCACAATGGAAGCACTTACTTATAGCCGCGCTCGGCAAGAACTTGCACAAACGATGGACCGAGTCTGTGGCAACCACCAGCCGGTTATCATCACGCGGCAGAAATCCGACTCGGTCGTAATGATGAGCCTGGATGATTTCGAATCCTTGCAGGAGACCGCCAACCTGCTGCGTGCTCCACGAAACGCACGCCGCCTGTTGGAAGCGATGGCCGAGCTTGAAGCGGGCAAAGGCGTTGAGCGGGAGTTGCAAGAATGAAGCTGGTCTTCTCCTCGCAGGCCTGGGAGGATTATTTGTACTGGCAGAAAAAAGACAAGAAAATTCTCCGCCGCATAAACGCGATGATTAAGGAAACGAGTTGCACGCCCTTCGAGGGGGCCGGCAAACCGGAACCGCTACGGCATTTATTGGCCGGTTATTGGTCGCGTCGGATCACCACAGAGCACCGCTTCGCCTACAAGCCGACTGAAGATGCCTTGCTTATCGTACAGTTGCGGTATCACTACTGAAAAGAGTTAATTCCTCGGCTTCCCTCAATCTTGCCCGAAGGAGCTTGACTTCGGCGTTGTGTGCATCCTTGGTCACAACTCATCTCCTTACGCTGAACGGACAAAGCACACCCTGAATTCATGCCGAAAAGCCTATTTTTTCGGGGGTTTAACACGGTTTTTCCCTTGTCGGCAGCCTTTGCAAGACGTTGCAAAGAACCCCTTGTTTTACGAGGTCTCACGAATTGCGGATCTCAGAAATCCGGTAGTACCGAAGACGTTCAAACCCCGTTGCCCCCCATCACCGGCGTGGGGGCACTGAGGATATACTACGCGGCGACTGCAAACCCCTCCGCAATCTGCCGCCCGGGCCTCGCCAAATCGCAAGAACACAGTCCGTACGTGATGGTGAGCCCAATAATCCTGCCAGACACAATCCCAGCAAGCCGACAAGCACCCCCGGCTCAGGCACGGCAGCACTCGCGCCGCTTTGCCAGTTGGCAGCCAACAGCGTGGCGTCAATTTCGTTGACATCACCATCGCCGTTGAAGTCGCCCATTGCCCAAGTCGCGCCGGTTTTGGTTTGCCAATAAGTAGCCAGTAGCGTGGCGTCGGCGTTGTCGACTCTGCCGTCGGTGTTGGCGTCTCCTGAGAGATGGTATGGCCTAAGGTCGATGTGTTGGAAGAAATCGCCGCGTGCCCAACCCTCATTCTCCGTGTAGTCATAACCTTCGATAGTGAACGATGACAAGTTGTCGGGCCCGACCGTGGAAGCGTATAGACCCCACCATTCTGAATGATGGCCGTTGAAGTTCTCATCGGTGCGATAGACGGTCGAGGCGTCGTGGGTTCCCTGGCTCAGATGGGCGTCCAGCCCCACGTCGGCGACCAGTCGCGGCGAGGTGTCGGCCGTGCCGTCGTTGTCGCTATCGATACTGATGGTTTCCCAGTAGTCGTGGAACAGCCAATTTTCGAATGTGTAGCCCGGCGTTCCCAAACCAGTCGCTTCAGACTGGTGTACATAGATCTTCGCGGCCTGATAGGGAGCCAAGCCCGCGATCGGCGTGTCGGGGTCTGCCGCCAGGGTCCAGGCGTCGATCGTTGCCAGGGAGGTAGCCCGGTGGTTGTTATGGCCATACTCGCCCTGGATGTCGTGGCAGATGATCACATCGGGCCGATATCGGCGAATTTGCTCGGCCACATAGAGACCGGCTGCCGCCCGGCCCTCTTCGATGCCGGCTTCGTCCAACTCGCCGTCGGCCCAAACGTCCCATGTCTGGTCGAGCGTACTGGTGGGATAATCCTTGAAACGGGGAAACAGCGGTTCGTTGCGGAGGCCGTAGATCCAATCGGCGTTGCGAAGTTCATCCTCGCGTATCTACGGCTCGCGGTGCCAATCTCCGCTGGTCATCGAGATATGCACCATCGGCAGCGAGCGCACCTGCGTGTAGTAAGGAATCGCGCCGCCGAAAAAGATGCCCTCGTCGTCGGGGTGAGAACTGATCACCATGATCGCGGCCTTCAGCGGCTGCGGCAGCCAGTCGTGGTCTTCCGCCATTGCCGGGCGGCCGGAAACCGCCAGAGCGGAAAAAGCAATCAGCAGGACGGATGAATAACGTCTTGACGGCATCTTGCTACTCCGCAATAAGACGGGGTGGATCAAATGTTGCATAATCCGCGCTAGGTTTCAAATGTCGCCCAGGCAGCCTGTGCGACAAGGAACGATAGCCGGCGCATTTTCATTTTTGACCATCCGCTACCCCCCTGTCAAGCGCCCAACCCGCTAACCCCCTCTTCTGCGGCCCTCCCGGGATGTGAATAGCTCTTAGCCGCCCGTTGCAAGGTGGGATGTTACGTTGACACCGGCGAATCGTTGCCCGCGTTATAATAGCCGGCCGTCCTGATTTTCTTCGAAATCGTGAAGGGGTGCGCCAACTTGGCTGAGTCAATGTGGCCCACCGTAACTTGCCTCATAAGCCCTCACAAATCGCCAGTTTACAGACAGTACGTGCGTCCAAATCTTAAATAGGTATCGAACGTCGCCTAGCACGCCAGGGCTTGATTTAGGGCCAAGTCGTGCGGCGGCAGCATTCATTGCTTGCGGCGTGCCGAGGCCAATAATCCCGCCAGGCACAATCCCAGCAAGCCGACAAGCGCCGATGGCTCAGGTACGCTTGCAGTTCCTTCACCGTTTTGCCAGTTAGCGGCCAACAGCGTGGCGTCAATTTCGTTAACGGCCCCATCACCGTTAAAGTCACCCATTTCCCAGAGAGCACCGGAAGCCGTTTGCCAATTAGCGGCCAAGATGGCGGCATCGGCAGCATCAACCACACCGTCATGAGTAGAATCACCGATCATGCCGGGTTCGGGCATACCCACTCTCAACACCGTATAGCCGTCCAGACTGCCTCCGACCAGATAGCTCAGCGAGTAGTCGTCAACGTATGTCGCGTCTAGAATATCAGTCCAGTTCGAAATGGAATCGTCCCAGTAGCGAATTGCATCTGTACCATCTATCAGGTCCATAAATTCGGCCAGCGAACCATCGGCTTCGCCCCGCAAAGCCAATATGCCGCCGTTAGCGATATTGACTAAACCATGATTGTTTTGAGCTGGGGTGCTGTAACTGTTGGTCGAAAGAGTTCCGGCGACACGTACAATCCCACCGTTAGTAATATTTAAAGTGGCATCGCCAAAATTACCGATTGAAAGATCGCCATTGTTGTACCAAGTCGAATTGGCTCCATCTACCGTGACAGAGCCTGCCGATAAGTAGTATTGGCCTATAGATGCAGAATTGCTAAAAACCCGACCACCACCAGTGATAAAAAGCTTGCCGTTGCCATCGCTGATGATGAGTTCACCGCTATTTACCCACATTGAGCCGGCTCCATCCACCGTTACTGAGCCCAAGTCAATATATCCATTAGTATCTTCGACTTGGGCGCCATCGGTGATCGCAAGCGTGCCTTTACCGACACGCAAGTCCTCGCTGTTAGTCCATTTCGAGCCATTCCCATCCACAGTGACATCGCCAATTGTGCTGTCAGGCCAACCGCCACCGCCTATAAAGCCCATTGTACTGGCAACTTGGCCGCCGCCGGTGATCGCAAGTGTACCGTTGCCTACATACCCTACAAAAAGACTGGAACTGTTTGTCCACGTGGACCCCACCCCATCTACCGTAACCCGGCCCTGCCCATCAACCATATGGTAGTCAGGGATCAAGATGGTAGCAATGTATCCAACACTGTTGCTTACTCGGCCGCCGTTGGTGATTGCAAGCGTACCGGTGCTGGAAATGCCAATTGCAAGATCGTCACTGTTGTTCCACTTGGCCCCGACACCATCCACTGTAACAATGCCCGAAGAGCCTGGTTTACAGCCGATGTCTCCAAATGTGGATTCAACGACTCTTCCATCGGAAATGCTCATCGACCCCGCGCCTTCATATCCAACTCCAATCGAACCTGAGCCATCGATCATTAAATTGACGGTGATGTTTTGGTCGGGATTTTTATTGATAACAAATGTTTGGTTCAATCCATGCGAAGCGTCGAAAACCAGATCCACATTACTGGACAGGCCATGGGTGTTAATCGTACCGGTTCCGTGAAGATCATTGATGCTACTTATCAATTCACCCGTGGTGAGCGTTCCATTGTTGAAGTTAATAACGCCCGACGAGTCTTTTCTCACGGCTACCTGGGTCTTACCTTCAACAATCACCATTCCACCATCGTCGA
>CAZISU010000366.1:0-6254 GCA_964541935.1 uncultured Planctomycetaceae bacterium
AAAAGTTCGACAAGGTTTTCGAAGATCAAGGCATACAAGTAAAGCCCGTAGGGCCGCATCAGGGGCTGGATAACAAGCTGTTGCCCTTGCCGCGTGGTGAACCTGACGATGAGGACGAAGCCATTCCTCTTGATCCAAGCAAGATTAAATGCGAACATCGACTCGCTGGCGGTATTTCTGCGGATAGAAAACGTTCCACTTCTGTTGCCAGATTTGGCATTTCGAGTTCTAGGCAACAGCGATTTCATGCTTCATTCATCGATCTTTTCGTTTGACATTCTTTTTGTACAGGACGAACCGTTCGCCTTGCACTTTTCCACCAGCCAATCTGCCACGCTGCCCATGCCTTCGTCGTGCAGGGCCGAAACTTGAAAAATTTCGGCCTTGGGAGCGAGGCGTCGCATATCGCCGACCGCGCGTTCGACGCTAAAATTGCTTTGCGCGAGGTAGTCGGTTTTGGAGATTATCAAGGCATCGGATCGCTGGAAAATGGCCGGATACTTGGCAATTTTATCGTCGCCCTCGCTGACGCTAAGAATCACGATCCGCAGGTTTTCGCCCAAATCGAAGCCGGCCGTGCAGACCAGATTGCCCACGTTTTCGATTACCAGCAGGCCGATCTTGTCCAACTCTAATCCGTCGGCGGCGGCCGTTACCATCGTGGCGTCGAGGTGGCAAGCTCCGTCGGTGTTGATCTGAACGACCGGGATTCCCAACTTCTCGATCCGCTCGGCGTCGATCGAGCTGGCAATGTCGCCCTCGATAACAGCCGGGGCCACGCGCCCATCGAGCGTGCGGAACAGCGATTCAAGAAAGGTCGTCTTGCCACAACCGGGCGAACCGACCATGTTCACGGCAAACGCACCACTCTGCTTGAAGCGGGCGCGATTCTCTTCGGCAAGTTGGTCGTTGGCTCTCAGGATCTTTTTTGCGGCGACAATTTTCATGGTTATTACATCTCCTCAAGTTCTATACTTTCAAGCATCAAATCCTGCCCGCCCACTATGGTCACGTGTTGACTGTCACAGACCGGACACGATGCAACTATTTCTTCAATCTCCGCTTCCGTCATGCAGTCTTCGCAACGGCACACGGCACGCGGCTCTTCGATCGTAAGCTCCGCGGCGGCCAGTGTTGTGTCGGGGGTTAGCAATTCAAAGGCGAAACGTATCGAATCGGCATTCACGCCCGAAAGACGCCCGATCACGAGGTTCAACCTCACGACCTGCCCCTGATGCTGAGACTCGCTAACTTCCTTCTCAACCTGCGCGATCAGCGTTTCGACAATAGACAATTCGTGCAAGACAGTTGCTCGTTGTACAAAGTAGGGTGCGTCCGCGACGCACCATGATATTTTTCTACTGATGCGTCGCGGACGCTGCCTACGAGTTTTTCAACGCCTCCATAACCTCCTCAACAGCCTGCGGGATGGCCGCTTCGACGGCCGGCGTGCATTGTTCACTAAACGTTAAAACATCTTCCGCTTCGATACCGATCAACAAAATGTCTTCGTTGATAGGCAGATGCGCGCCCGATTCGCGGCCGAGTTTCAAGGCCATCGGCAGCGTCAGGTCGTGGGCCGAGTTGCTTTTCTGCGTGGGGATTTCGTCGGGCCGAAGCCGCACAATGGTTCCCGGCGGCGAGTCCGTGCAGATCGCATCAACCACAATCGCCCGGTCGAAACCGATCATCTGTTCCATCAGCCGCAAACCGCCCCAATAGTCTTCGGCAACCTCAACGCCCTTGCAGCCGTCTCGATTAGGATCGGCCAGCAGATCCCTAACTTCAGTCGCCACACGCAGTCCCACGCTATCGTCGGATACAATGGGGTTGCCCAGCCCAATCACAAGTGTCTTCATTACCTTACAGTGCTTCTTCAATGCTCAAGGTTTGCAATCAATCAATACTTCTATTGTCGTCAGACGGAACGTTTTGTCTACGCAGTAGATGTGGGGGGTGCGTGGCGAATGTCGCCGAGATGAACGATCGCTGCTCAGTGAGTTTCCAGGACTGGCCATAAAAAAAGATCATGACAAGACGGTCCATCGTCTCGCCATGATCTCTATCCTGAAACGGAACAACGCGTGTCCCGCCCTCCCGGTAGGTTTGTACTTATAATATCGACTGCTTCGCTTGAATGGCTAAAGCCGATTTTTAGAGGCATTACAAAAAATCCGTCGATTTACAGTTTTTACCCAGCAAAATCTGGCCGCTAATCGGTCTCCCCCCTCTTTATTTCCCACCCAGTTCCCATTTATGTCCTCGTAGATGATCTTCCTCACGCCTCGTGGACACTCCGTAAGAGTGTTACACTAATGAATCGACGAGGAGGAAAAGCACGCAGGCAGGTAAGCGATATTACGTACGTCCCTACACGTGAAGGATGGCTCTATTGGGCGACCGCCGGCAGGTTTGCTGCACCACGGCGATCGCGGCAGCCAGTAGACCGGTGTGTGGCGTGTGCAAGAACACTTGCCGCGCCGCCACATCTTTTGAAAACCCCACACCGGGAACTGGCGCAAAGCGCAAAACCTTTCGGGGGTCTGGGGGATGTCCCCAGAAAAAACGCCTTTAGACCGATAAACCCCGAAACACTACGAAAAGTTTCTACTGTCCATTTTTCGTGGGGAAGATCATCTCGAGTGTTGTTGTTTTACAACACTCTCTAAGGTGGTCGGTCCTTAGGTAATTGCGGTGCATTTTTCCTGATCGCTTAAGCAAATCAAAGAGTAGGCGGAAAAATCGGGACTTCTAATACGAAGAAAATACTCTATCCGCCTTCTCTGATGAGTTTTGCAGGAAAAACGCTGAGAAATATTGTATCTATCGTAGAAGGATTATTGTTGTCATTATAATTTATGAACAACTGGTTTTACCGATTTTGATTACGCGGGCATGGGCAAGTCTCGACAGAAACGAGGGTGAAAGTCCAATTATGTTGCAAGAAATATCGGGGCAAACTCTAGATGTGGAAGATCTGTTGACGCGATGTTTGGGCAACGCTGAGTTTGCCGAACGGGTTCTTGCCAAGTTCCAAGAACGCAGTGAGCAAGATCTGATCGAGTTGGAAGAGGCAATTACCACTGGCGATACCACCAAGGTCGGAAATCTAGCTCACCGCCTCAAGGGCGCGTCGGCAAATGTTTCCGCCTTGGGCTTGCAAATGTTAGCCGCAAAAATGGAACAGGACATTCATCAGGACTCGACCGAAGAAATTCTGGCCGACTTGGCGGATCTTAAAGAAGAATGGAACCGCTTTACCTCGCAAGCCCCGTCGCTAATTGCATCGACCAAGCCAACTCCTGAGGTCTAAACACTTCCCCGTAGATACAATTATTCGGAGCGTTTCATGCGAGTCCTGGTGGTCGAAGACGACGACGTCTCGGCCGAGATATTGACAAATCTGCTGGAGAGCTTCGGCTACGAGGTAGATGTTGCGGGCAACGGACGGGTGGCTTTAAAGCTGATCCGAACCGGACGCTATCGGCTCGTGGTTTCCGACTGGGAAATGCCGGAAATGAGCGGTGTGGAATTTTGTCGCGAGTTGCGCGGACGCTCTTGGAGCAGCTATATCTATGTGATTCTCGTCACTTCCTACGACAAGGTGGAGAATCTCGTCGAAGGTCTCGATGCCGGGGCCGACGACTTTTTGACCAAACCCCTGCAGCCCGAGGAACTGCGTGTGCGACTCCGCGCCGGCGAGCGGATTCTGGCCCGCGAAAGCCGTGATATGGTGATTTTCGCCATGGCCAGGTTGGTCGAATCGCGCAGCCCGGAAACGGGTACGCACCTTGAGCGGATGCGTGAATACTGTCGCATACTCGGCAACGAGCTTTCGCATTGGGACAAGTTCGCCCAAAAAGTTGACGGTGAATATGTAGCACTCTTGTATCTGACCAGCCCCTTGCACGACATCGGCAAGGTCGGCATCCCCGACCACGTGCTGCTCAAGCCCGGCAAGCTGACGCCGGAAGAATTCGAGATAATGAAAGAGCACGCGGTGATTGGCGGCAAAACGTTGGGCGCTGCGGCGCGGGCATATCCCGAAGTACAAATGCTCTCGATGGCCTGCGAGATTGCCCTCACACACCACGAACGCTATAACGGCACGGGCTATCCCCACGGTTTAAGTGGTGAAAACATTCCGCTATGCGGACGTATCACTGCTCTAGCCGACGTCTACGACGCGCTGACGAGCAAGCGGGTCTATAAGGACATCATGAGCCATGAGGAAGCTCGCAAGATCATCATCGAAGGCAGCGGCACGCATTTCGATCCGGATATCGTGGATGCCTTTCTCCGTCGCGAAGATGAGTTTATCGACGTCGCCCGTCGCATCCAGGAGCCAAGCGAACATGACGATGACGATATTGCGTGTTCGCCGCAACTGCTGCCGATGTTCTGAATTGCGAACCACCGCTCAGCAGAGGTAAACTGCTTTCCGGCAGGAGTACCCGCCATCTTTCCTAACCGTTGTATTCGGAACCGCTGGCCCGTCTGATCCAGACTATTGCACCATTCAATTTAGGAGCTTCTTGCCACCAGTCGATATCATTCTTGCTGCTCTGCCCACTTCTAGCGAAGTTTCTGCCTCTGGCGGCATGGCTTTGTCGGGGAGAACTGTGACCGAACGTGTGGCTTTCACACAAAAATATCCCCGTCATTAAGGAGATATCGATGAATAAGAGATGGTTGTCGCTAGTTATCTTTGTGATTCTGGCTCTTTCAGCCAGCACGGTCTTGGCCGATGGCATAATACTCAACGGTGTGTCGCCACGTTCGATCGGGCGCGGTGGAACGAACATCGCCCATGCCGATAACGGCTCTATCTTATTCGATAATCCGGCCGCCGCGGTGAATATCGACGGTTGTACGCTGATAGATGTCGGCGTCGACATGCTGATCTGCGACTTCCACTATTCGGGCTCTCGGGCCACGGCGAACGAGGCCGGTAATCTCTTTCCGTTGCCGCAGATTTCGATGATCAAAAAGAGCCGCGACGGCCGCATGGCGTACGGCATGGGCTTGTTTGTTCCGGCTGGTTTTTCGGAAACCTACGACATGCGGGGACCGGCGTCTTTAGGCGGAGTACAGCGTTACAAGTCGTTCGGTTCGCTGGCAAAAATCCTGCCAACGCTGTCGTATAAGCTAAGCGACCGGCTTTCGGTTGGCGCCACGCTCGGCGTTGCCATCAGTCACGACGAGATCGAAGGTCCATATCGAATCCAAAGCCCGGGACCATTCATGGGCGTTGCAACTCTGATGGACATGCAGGCAACCGGAGCGGCCATGTGCTGGTCGCTGGGTCTGCAATACGAATTGAGCGATTATACCACGCTGGGGCTGGCTTTTCAGAGCGAGAGCCGTTTCAAGGCCGAAGGCAATACGAGAGTTAACGTTCCCGGCTACGGTATGACAACATACGACTCGCAACTGCATATAACCTGGCCCCGGTCGTTGGGGTTGGGAGTTAAACACGAGCTTTGTCCGTGTCGCACAATTTCCACGGACCTGATCTGGTTCAACTGGTCCAACGCCTTCGACTCCTTGGGAATGCAACTGACCAATACGTCCAACGTGGCCTTTCCCGACATGCTCGAGCAGTTACCGCTTAACTGGCGCGACACGCTTTCGGTACGCTTGGGCTACGAGCAAAAACTCGGTTGTGACCGGGTTGTGCGTTGCGGCTACGTATACCACAGGAACCCTATACCCGACGGCACTCTGACGCCTTACATTCAGTCGATTATGGAACACTCGTTTACGGCCGGATACGGCTGGAAATACCGTGGCTGGAATATAGACTTGGCCTACATGTTCTGCTTCGGCCCCAACCGCCGAGTCGGCACCAGCGATCTGGTCGGAGGCGACTACAGCAACAGCTTCCATCGTGCCCAAGTCCACGACATTTCGTTTAGCTTCATGCGACAGTTCTAACAAGTATTCTTATGCAGAAAAACAACTGCCAAGGGCGTCTGTTCTACGACTGTGGAACGGACGCCCTTTTCATTTTGCGGGTCGGTCGCTCTGCTGCATGTATGACACCAGTCGCTGTCTACTGAAGTTGCGTTGCGTTGCGTTGCGCAAGGTTGGCGCATTGGCTAAGATGATTCTGTTACAGAGTTGTTAAGGCTTTGTTTGATGCTGCGGAAGATAGTATTTGCAGTACATGAGCCTTTGTATTCTCTGGAATATATTAAGGTATGCCATCGCGCAAGCGAGAAATATATTTGAAAAACAAAGTCCGTTTTCAA
>CAZISU010000367.1:0-6254 GCA_964541935.1 uncultured Planctomycetaceae bacterium
GTTCTCGAACAGTTCCGAGAGCAGCCAGAGGAGAAAGCTGGAGTATAAACGCGGTTTCAAGATGAGTTGGTTTGCGACCAGTACGTTGACGATCCCCCGGCCGCTCATGTCGGTGCGCATCAAATCGGCAAGTTCCAGCGCCGGCTCGCCAAAAAACTCTTCGCCGCCCTCGCGTTCCAAGGTCAAAAAGGAGCGTTGGATGGCGGCCAGCGACTGCGAACTGACCAGGCCGTACTGGGTGGAAATCTCTTTTCGATTTTCGGCGACGAACCCCAGCAGGGCGCGGAGGTCATCGAGGTCGAGCAACAGCAGGCCCTCATCGTCGGCCAACTTGAAGACGATTTCGAGTATCCCCGTCTGAATGTCGTTGAGTTCCAGGATGCGACCCAGCAGGGTCGGCCCGGTCTCGCTGATGGTGGTTCGAACCGGGTGGCCCGCCTGGCCGTAGCGATCCCAGAGCAAGACCGGGTAGGCCTCGTTGGCGTAGCCCTCGATACCGATTTGGTCCACACGCTGCTGAACCTTCTCGTTTTTGACACCAGCCATCGCCAGGCCGGCCACATCGCCTTTGACATCGGTCACGAACACCGGAACGCCCAGGCGTGAAAAGCCCTCGGCCAAGACCATCAGCGAAACGGTCTTGCCGGTGCCGGTAGCTCCCGCGATGAGGCCGTGACGGTTGCCGTACTTGGCAAGCAAGTTGACGTGCTGTTCGCCCTTGCCCAAAAGAATATTGCTCAGAAGAATATTTCCCACGCGATACCTCCCCTTTGAAGAAGCGGATCAACGTGGGTGATTGTATATCATGATTCGTGGGGGTGCAAGGACACTTATTGGGGCAAGACGGTTACTTTCCAATCACGATTGTCACGTCCTTGATCTCCTGGCCGGGTTTGGTTTCGATGCCCGATTTGAGGACGTCTTGGCCGTCGTGGAGGATTTTCAGGACTTTTTGGCCCTCTTTCTTGGGCAAAAAACCAATTGTCGCATGTCCCGGTTTCATACTCTCAATCAAAAAAGTGCTTGTCGTCGGGAAAATCATGTCGTTATTATAGTAATCGCCATCGCCCAGGGAGAAAGAACCGCCGGAACCTCTACTGGAATCTGTGGGTCTGAATTTGTTGCGGAAATTAGTGAGACTGAAACTGCCGAGTCCCTGAGTTGATTGATCCGGGGCCTCAACATAGGCGCGACCATAGCTTTGACCAATTTGCCAGTCTTTGCCCTCTTCGTCCACGAATTTGCCTGAGATTCTGGCGCCTCGCGTTAACGAAAAGTCCTGTTTTGTCTTCTTGGTTTTGCCGTCAAGATCAACGGGTGTGCGAGTTCTTACAAGTCCACGGTGTACGGCATCCACATGGATTTGAAACTCACCGTCGCCCAGGCCCTGGATTTCAAAATGTCCTTGCTTATCGGTGTATGCCGTAACGAAGTCAAATAGCATGTCGCGTCGATGAATCACGACAAATGCTTCCGGCACGGGTTTGCCGGCATCGTCGAGAACAGTTCCCTCGAGGATGAGACCACCTTCTTTTTTTAGTGTGATATCGATATTATCGGCAGATATTTTTTCACCAAAAGTAATCGGCTTGGCATCGCTACGGGAGAACGTGCCCGGATGGTATATCGGTGGGCGGGCATTACCTTTTCGAGCTGCACGCCAATCGATTGCCATTACATAAACCGGCTTGTCGCTCAGCCCGTTAAGCAAGTATGAACCGTCCGTTCGATTGACGCGGGCATGCTTGCTTTTATATCCCTTGCCGTCGCCTTTCTCGAACCAGCCCAATACGCTCAATGTATTTATGTTTCCCGGTATCTCCCCATTTTCGTCCCGGATTTTACCGGAAATATGATGGCCCCGCTTGGCCTTCAGGACGATACCCGAGCGTTGCTCGCCGTCTGTAAGCGAAAACGGTGGAAACTGACCGGGCTTGTCTTCGGGATTGTAGGCGACATTCTGGTAGCCGGGACTGTGTGACAATTGCAAGGAAAACGGGCCCTTGGGGATGTCTTTGAATATGAAAGTTCCATCGTCGGCAGTGCGGATGAATATCGAGCCGTGAGTTACGTTGTAGTGCATATACATCTGTGCGTTTGCGATCGGCTTACCGGTTTCGGCCGAAATAACTTTGCCGCTGATCGAGCAGTTGCCTTGTGGGCGTTTGCTATGTGTAGTTTCGGATTGTGACTTAACGTCTTCTTTACTTGCTTTGCTTTTTTTTTCAAGCGGATACAGCTCGTGGCGATGACCCGATCTTGAACCGCTGCTGTGAATGATCAACATCTCATCGTCATCGTTACCATAAATCCCGTCCTTACCACAACTGCTGAGTATGAATCTACTTTGTTGTGCTTCGTAGTGATAATCCTCACCGGTCGGGCTGTAGACATCCTTCGGCAGCGACTTTTTCAATTCGCTCAAAGCCTTAGGGTAATGGCCCGCAGCCGCTTCGTGTTGCATGACGTAAAGGCTGATTTTCTGAATATCCAAATGCAACTGCCCATCCTTGCCACCGCTCATGAGCAAGGCGTTAATCTCTTCCGGGGTGGGGAGTCGGGTAAAAAGCACCTTGACTTCCACGGCAACGCTATTGTCATCGGTCCGCTTTGGTGTCAATTGGATTTTACAAAAGATATCTTCGCCATTCGCGGAGAAAGTCTTGCCAAGGCTCATCCTCTCGCTCTGAGCGTTATGGATTGTCCCTGGGTTTGCTTTTGTTCCTTCGATTGCTTTGCCTGTTGCGTCAACACCCTGCAGGTCGAACTTTGTTCCGTTCTCGACAAAGTGAGGAGTAATCAATATCTCCGCCACAGGTGTGACGTTCTTCTTAATCTTCATGCGGCCGGTCTGGCCGTCCTTGAGAGTGAGGGTTTCCACGTCGCTGTAGGTGGTTATCCTCTTGCGAGTAGCTTCGCCAAGTTTTTTGATCTCGGGATCAATAGTTTGCGTTTTGGGTTTTTCAGCGACCTTGGCCTGCTTTACTTTGGCTGTTTCCGCCTTCTTGCTCCCGGAGTCGGACGCGGGCTTCGCGTTTTCGACATCGCCCGGCTTCTTGTTTTTGGTATCTGCCGTGGTCTTCTCGCTTTTGGCATCAGCCGCGACCTCTGCCGCCGCGACCGCCGGCTTTTCCTGCTCGGCACGCACGGGAATGCAGGTCAGGGGAATCGCAAATGCCAGCAGTAGCAGCAGCGACCATCGTGATAGTTGATAGGAAAGTTGTGTTTCAGCGATCATCTCAAATCTCCTTAAGAGTGACCTCCTGGACCCCATTCTCGAAGCCAGTGCGTGAGGTACTAATGGTTCATCCTGGACGAAGTCCAGGGCTTTGAGTAGCGTAGTCGCATAGCCGCGGCGGTTGGTGCCCGAATGGTCGATGGCAATGGCGTCGCAACACAGTTCTTGCGCCACGCGCAGTTCGCGCTCGGCCCACCAGACCACGGGATTCCACCACAGCAGTGACTTGACAATAAACACAAATAAGTTGGCCCAATGGTCGCGTCGCAAGAGGTGGGCAAGCTCGTGTGCGACGGTGCCGCGCAGTTGTTGCGGGCTGAGATCTTCAATCAGTTGGCGAGGCACGACCACCAACGGCCGGCCCCATGCCAACAGCAGGGGCGTTGTACGTGTGTCAACCGCACAACTTCGCACGACTTCGCGAATGCCCAGGCTGGATGCCACGTCGGCGCAGGCTGCGGCCAGCAGGGAATTATGCGTGCCCGCTCGGTTTAGCCAACGGTATAGATTTGCGGCACGAACTGCGTTGACTATCAGTAAAAGGCAGGTCCCAAACAACGAGACCGCCAGCAGTCCGGCAAGGTACGGCGTACTGCTCGACTCTAAGGAAGTGGCCACAGTCGTGTCGCCCTCGGACCCGTTGTCGGCAAAGCCGGTAGCCGTAACGTCTACAGCAGGCATAGTCTGGACGGGATATTCGAAAGCCTGCTGGGGAAGCATTGCCGGTTGGTCGGGCGTAGCCGCAATCGCGACCGTCCCGTCATTGCTTACGATCACGGGCAGCAGTGGCACGGCAAGCAGCGGCGGCGTTACTAGCTTGACGACTAGCAGCAGCCAGAGCCAATATCTGAGGGCTGGTCTACGATGCATCGAAGGTAAACGACACAAAGCGGCCAGCACAATCGCCAGTCCTGCCGTCAAAAGCAGATTCCATAACAGTGTATCGAACATGCAAGACCCCATCTATTTGTGGTCAATCGATTTTATCGATGATTTTGCGAATTGCTTCGCGGTCCCCGCGGTCGAGCTTTACGTTGTCAACGAGAGTATTCAGCAAGGGAGTTAGCGAACCGCCAAAGTTGCTGTCGGCCAGCAGTTGCAGTTGTTGGGCGACGAAGGTCTCGCGCTGGACCGTGGCCGAGAAGAAATGTGCGCCGCCGCGCCGCCGACAAACAACAAAATCCTTGTCGGCAAGCCGTTCTAGCAGACTCTTCACGCTGGCGTGCAGCGAGTGCGTATGCTTTTGGTAAATGGCTTCCACGATTTCGCGTACGGTGATCGGCCCGCGGTCCCAAAGTACGTTGAGGATCGCAAACTCAGTTTCCGTAACAGCTTTTGTGTGGTGTGACATGGCATGACCCGCTATCTGTAAGGCAGCGTGCCTTAACATTAAGGCAAGACGCATTAAGAGTCAACCCCGCGTGGCTTGATTTTCGAAAATACCCGCTGGCGAGGGAGACACAGAGGCAGGCCCTTGAAATACTGCGACTTGTGATAGGTAGTCGGAGAACCGTTAAGGTTTCATCCATTGGTTGATGAATTTGACGGCGTTGGCCACGCCGTCCTCTTTGCGGATCCGTTGACCAAGCAATTCGGCTTTTTCTCGGATTGACGCATCGGTTGTAACCTGAGTAATTGCAGCGCTTAGTTTTTCGACAGTCAGTTTCTTTTGCGGAATGGGTGAAGGTCCGACTCCAAGCGTTTTGATTTTCGCGCCCCAGAAAGGCTGGTCGCCGAAAAACGGGCAGATGATCGTCGGGCAGCCTGCGCGAAGAGCGGCAGCAGTCGAACCGCAACCACCGTGATGTACTACCGCGGCGACCTGTGGGAAGAGCCAGTCGTGAGGTGCTGTATCAATACCCAGAACTGTGTTAGGTAAGTCTAACTGAGATGCATCCAATCCTCCACCGCCACGAGCAATGATGGCACGCACTCCGGTTGCCTTGACCGCATCGAGGACAAGCCGGGTGAGGCGACTTGGATCGCGGCCGAAGATGCTGCCGAATCCGAAGTAGATGGGCGGTTCACCCTGTGCGAGGAAATCTTCCAGTTGCGATGAAGGCTGCCAATCGTCCGAGCGGTCGAGAAACCAGTATCCTGTAACCGTTGCCGTTTCGGGCCAGTCGGAAGGTCGATGAATAACGGCTTCGCTGTAGGCGTGCAGTGCCGGGATCGGTTCGCCGTTCGCGCGGCGCAGATATTCGCCGCTACGTCTGGATGGCATATCATTTGCCTTCCGCCACTCGTTGATGTATTTGCCGGTTGCCCACCAGGTCACACGTGAGATTAAGCGGTAAGTCAGCCGATTGTACCAGCGTCCGATTTTTAGATCGGGAATCCCCATTGCGGGAAAATCGCCGGTCGAAACGTACATGGGCAGGTAGAACGCAAGCATGCAGGGCACATTCAGTTTCTCAGCAAAGTCAGCAGCGGCACCTGTTTTTGGATGGAACAGAATAAGGTCCGGCTTGGCGGCTTGTGTTGATTCCCAAAAATCGTTGATCTGGCGACGCTGCATCGGTCCTACTTTGGGTAAGAGCTTGATCGCCGTGCGAACCGTTTCCCACAAGTTACCTGTGTTCTCCATCGCAATCTTGCCGTCTTCGGAATGCATAAATTCGATCACGTCGTCATTCATGAACGCATAGCTCAATCCGTGTTCAAGCACAAACGACTCGAAGTTAGAGCAAGTACATACTGTGACGGAATGTCCGGCGGCCAAGAGACCTTTGCCAAGTGCGACATAGGGCTGCACGTCTCCACGCGTGCCGACGGTGAGGATCAAAATATTCATATTACACTCGCGATATACAATAGTGGAAAACTGAGTTTTACGAGGTGTGACCGCGATGCACTACGAAGAGAGTTATCCTCAGCCGTGACTTTCAAAACCATCCCAGCAGCTTGGCCAGCGCGTTTAGCAGGACGATTGCGCCTACCGTGGCCGCGCCGATTGCGGCGAGGAGTACGGCCGCGCTGCCGATGTCCAGGGCTCCGCCGATGTGTGGGTTGGGCT
>CAZISU010000368.1:0-6253 GCA_964541935.1 uncultured Planctomycetaceae bacterium
CCGCTGGAGAACTAGCCAGCGGGTCTTTTTTTGCGCTCAGCCAGCGACGCAACTATCGAACGTAACGCCCTTTGTGGCAACGTGTTATGTTAATTCTTGCCAAGTCTAACTCTCCAGCCAGTTAACCAAGATAGTGGCCAGATCGCCAATTTCGGCCACGCTCTCAGACTCTCTGGGCTCTCCCGGTGTCCTTGTCCAGCGAATATTGACAACCGAGATGACGGAGAATAAAATACCGCACATTGGTGGGCATAATCGCAATTTCACGACGCCAAAACAAAGAATACAACCGCATCACAAACCGATGTGCGACTGATCTTTGAAAATTCGGTTAGATAAGCGTTTCGTTAGCACCCAAAGCGCGCACGGATAGCGATATCGATCAAACGGCTTCGATCGAACCGCTCAAGCAGCCCGTTTGAGTTTCACGATTGGCAAATGCTTTCGACCACGGTGGAAGCTGACTTCAATCGCCAACTCTGCACCGGGTTTGCCGCGAACGAGTGCCCAGGGTCGAGCACAAGGTGACCCGCGTGGCCAAGCGGCGCGGGGTTCATGGCGTGGTTTTCGGTTGGCGGGGAACTTGCGATAGTAGACTTCGTCGGGTGTGCGGCCGCCGAGCCATGAGTGAGCTCGGAACTTGTTGTACCACTCGACAGCCGCAAGAAGCTCTTCCCGGAACTTGTCGCGTCGATATGGCACAAGAAGCAGGCCTGCAAGGATGGTTTTCATTGTGAGAATGAAGCGCTCGACTACGGCAATTGAACCTTTTTTCCCAACGGCGCCGTAGCGTGGCTTCTTGATACCCTTGCGACGGCACCATTTGCGGAATGCCTTGCAGTCGAATTGCACGCCGCGATCGCAGATAATGTATTTTGGAGTTGCCTTGACTTTGGCTATCGTTCGGCCTAAGAATGTTCGTACTGCTAGCGAAGTGGGTTGTTGTTTGAACGTTCCAACGCCCACGACGCGGCGCGAGAAATGGTCTTCGGCAACGGCCACCCAATAGCAGAACGGCCAGCATTGCGGCAACGCAAACGGCAGCCAAGAACACCACATGCCCGCGCCGGTGGGCACGATGGTTAGATCAATGTGCCAGACGTGATTGGGCCGCTTGGCAGTAACGATGCGTCCGCCCGTCGATTCATCACGGCTTTTGGCCTTTGCTGCATCAGCGACTTGATCTGGCCGTTTCAGCATCCGGCCAACGGTAGTCACACCAAGATGCAACCCGGCACGAGACAGCGTTTGAGCGATCTTGACCTTGCCCATGCTGGGACAAAGTGCCTTCATTCGCTGAACGACGTAGGCCACATAATCGGGAAAGCGATTGACTGGAGTTCGCATTTGCACCAATGCATGTGGCCCGTCTTCGTCAAGACGCTTTAACCAAGATGCGATCGTAGCCGCAGTAACCTGGAACGTCGATGCTGTTTGCTCAAGTGACCAACCACGTGCGGCCTTCAGTTCAAGAATCGCCATCCTTTCCACAGGTGGATAACGTGGCCGATGACTCGCCGGAATGAGCGATATGCGAGCGTCCTTGATGCGGATTTCTTCTTCCTGAAGAGCTATCTGCTCCCGTGCCCTATCCAATTCGGCCTTTAGCCGCACTCGCTGATTGGAACAGTTGGCAGCCCAACTTCGGGTATAAACAACAGCGAAGCGAGCTAGCGAAATCACATGCAATATGCTAGACTGTATATTAGTTGGCCAACCTTTGGGTAATTGCAAACGTGGAGAGCGGCTTCGGCTGGATGTCATAAGCGTGGTTTCGGGATTTGACAGAGAACAGAATTAGCACAACAGTACTATTCATTCTACCATTCCCGCGCTCTCTTTGGCTGTTAACCAGAAAGGCGTAGGTTTTTCCGTTCGAACTTTTTCTCTTTGGTTTACACAAAAGCGCTCTCAACCTGTTAACCGGGAGACGAGCTTTCCGCGATAGGTTGGGCTCGTTTTTAGCAAACCGAAACGGACGCCGAATTTACAAGTTCTTACCGGACAAGCACTTACAAAGAGAGTGTCAAAGAGACGAGTTCGAAAAGCGTATTGTACGGGGAGCTAAATCCCCGCTGGAGAACTAGCCAGCGGGTCTTTTTTTGCGCTCAGCCAGCGACGCAACTAGCGGACGTAACGCCCTTTGTGGCAACGACTTATGCTTGTCTTTCCAGCGGCAGACTCTCCAACCAGTTAACCAATGTAGCGCCCAAATCGCGCTCTCCGGCCGCGCTCTCAGACTCTCTGGGCTCGTCCGGGGATTTGGTTAACGAGCTCGTTCGACGTGGGGGCCTTGTGTTGTTAAATTTCGATAATGGTTGGATGGCGGTTACTTGACCGGCGGTTTTTCTCTCATGGGTTTTCGCATGTTGTCGCTATCAGACGGCCAAAGAGCTTGGGTTCGCGTTTGCGGTATTCGGCGTTAAAATGGCTGCGTATTGCTGACTCATCATCACCACGATAATTGGCCAGTCGAGAGAGAAATATCAATGTCAGATTTAATCCATCGAGCGCAGAATGCACAAAGGCGGATTACCGATTCCTCTTTGCCAAAATGGCAACGGTTGATGCAGGGCCTTGAGGCTTTTTCGGGGCTTGAATTAACAGAACTTCCCGAAGAAACTTGCAAGCAATTAGAAACCAAACTCGCCGTTGTCAATGGGATTTTGTCCCCGTATCAGTTGGAAACAAACGAGGACTACGAGAACATAAGCGATGCCGATCTTCAGCAGGCTCTGCAACTCGTTGATGTTGCCGCGTCGAATGCCATTGCTGCCGAACTGGATCGGATTGTCGATGAACTCGATGCTGCTGACAACAAGTTGCCGGTGGATGCGATTCGAGAGGTTCGCGAACATCGTGATCTGATGGTTCCTAAACTAATCGAACTTCTTCGCGAAGTGACTTCCGCTGCATGCGGTGGAGATGTACGGGACGGAAATGCCCATTTCTTTGCAATATTTCTGTTGACAGAGCTTCAAGCGGAGGAAGCGTTCCCGGCGATCCTGGAAGCATTCTCACTGCCAGGTGAGTTGCCGTTTGATTTATTCGATGACGCCGTGACATCTACACTGGCAAGTATCCTTGCCCTGTTTGCCAGTCACAGGCCTGAGCTATTGGATCAATTGATCGCAGATAAAAAGCTGAATGAATTCGTTCGCTGGGAAGCTGCTCAGTGCTATATGTATCTCGTCCGAGATGGCCATCTACAGCGGGATGAGGCCGTTCGGAGTTTGCAAACTCATTTGCGGCAGGCTATTGATGAAGGCGATAAGGAGATTGTCGACAGTTTGGTGTGTGTTTTGAGCTCTTTTTCTCCCAAGGAGGCTCTTGCGGACATTGAAAAAGCTTACAGCCTCGGTTTTGTAGAAGACGATATGATCGGACTTCGAGAAGTGAAAGAGTGCGTAGCCGAAGGCGAGACGCATTTCCAAAAGAACTTAAGGCTTTGCCCCGATACAGGAATTGAAGATACGATCGAGGAATTGCAGCATTGGGCCGCTATCAACGAGGAGCCAACATGGCAGCCCATTCCATCGCCACATTTTTCAGACAGCGAAGAAGCAGATGAGCTTGTGCTCGAAACCGCACCGTCACGCGGTCAGCGTATCGGGCGCAATGAACCTTGTATTTGCGGCAGCGGCAAGAAGTACAAAAAGTGCTGTGGCTCTAGGAAGTGATATTTCATGCCCGGGAGACACTGCCAAATCGCGTCAACGAGATACGCCCATGGAAAATGAAGGACCATACGCTGTTGTCAATGCCAAGTTGAAATCCTTGGCTCAGGCTTTGCCCGCAACGCCACCGTGGCATGACGCCTGGGCTCGGCTTGGGCCGGATTCAACTGAAGAAGAACGCCTTGGCGTTTATGATTCTATTCGGCAGGCCGGATCCGTGCCGGACGCGGCATCGTTTTGGCTGGTTTCGCGCATCATAGACGATATTGCCACTCGGGATGTGGGTGACTCGCTACGGCAGTATGAAGATCGCCTTGAAAAGATCGAAGAAACTTACGGCTTTGACGAAGGTGGAGTCTGGCCGTCCGGAACCGCGCCTGCAAACTACCAGCAGATTCGCAACGAGTACCACCAGGCTTGGGGGCAATTGTACGCGCGGAAGCTTGACGAGCTCGGCGAACACGAAATGGCACGACTCTTCCGCGAAGATAATGAGCGGTTTGAGCAGTTGAGCGAAGAAGGTCGGCAATACTTCTACGGATCGGAAAGCAATCCGGATAACTCGCCCATGATCTGGCTTCACCAGCTCGTGGAAACCGTGGCCGAATGCATGACGGCCGACAGCCCGATGGGACCGTTGGGTTACCGCTACGGCGAAGATGATGATTACTGGGAAGTGGACATCTATCCCACACCCGTCGAGTTGGTCGGCGGCGCGGTGGACGGCAAAGTAGTCGCTCCCGGCATTACTTTGGATGTGGAAGAGTTGCGGTCGGCGTTTGAACGAATCGACAGCTTAAACTGGCAGTCGCTCGGGCTTCCCATCGATGAAGGGCCCAGGTTTGTCGTCGAAGGGACATGTCAGGGGCGGAACGTGTTATTGCAAATACTGGCTTACGCTCCAGACGACGAGGAAGTGGGCATGAAATTAAATACGATTCCACAACATCCTATTTGAGTAATTTTTCGACGATTACGAACATGAAAAAAGGAAGAGAGAATGATTATCAATTTTGAATGCAAAGGGTGCAAGAAAGAATTTGATTGTGAGATGGGCAAGATTGGGATTAACGAACAAACTTGGCGTCCAGATTTTGAAAAACCCATTATCTGTCCACGTTGTGGAGAAAGAACGATGGACGAGGTTTTGCTGACAGAAATCGGCCAAAGCCAGATGACTGAAGCCACCATGGAAGAATAACGAAACAAGAAGCCCAAAACAATCCATCTTCTGGCATGCTCAAAATGAATAAACCGAAAAAACATAACGTCGAGCTATGGCCTGAAGAATGCGAAACACTTATGCGCAATTCAATGATTGCGTCCATGTGTGACGATTTGCTGAAATCTCCTCGCAAGCGTGGCGACTATCTCGTTTTAAGCCTTACGGCAGGAGAATTGGAAGAACTCACGGGCTGGGTAGCCGCGGAGTCGAATCATGCAGAATCTAGAGAGGAAGAGGAAGCTTTGGATAATATCTTCGAAGGCCTGGAGAGCGTTCTCTTGGGCATCAATATGAGAGATAACTGAGAACACTCCCACCGTTCACTGCCAAATAAAAAAGCCCAGCAGGCGGGGCAGGGACCTACTGGGCCGAATGTGGGATATCTCCCACGTCTTTCATTTTGCTGTGCGGGATGGGTGTTGTCAAGATACGGAGTCAAAAACGGTGTAGCCTACCCCCTATAACCGCACGTGCGTAGCGGCGGGATCGTGACGAAGGAAGCTGGTTAAAAACCTACTGCTCCCACGGCTTTTCGGCGTTTTGAATAGCGAGATGAGTTTACGAATTCGACGCCACTTAAGTTAGGTATTGCCAAGCAGTTGTGGCGATTGGTACCATCAAAGGAACGATTCTTGGAACGACGGCAGCGGCTCGAACGACGAGGGCATCCCTGGGACTAGCTGGAGACGCGTCCCATAGCCCAAAGTCTACCCCCGCACCACACTGCTGGGCAAGCCAGCAGTGGCACTCTACGGTACTGGTCTATCACAACCCCCCTTTCCATCACTCGGGTGGATTTTGTTGAAAATCTGCCATTTTTTGATTCGGCACATTGACAGCCATGGTGGGGGGCGTCAAGGTAAGTGTTCAGTTACAAGCTTTTGTTTCGCGCCTTGCGAGGCAGCGTTACTGCTTCTTTCGCGTCAAACCGGCCCGCCTTGTTGTTCGTTCGTTATTCGCGTTCCAGCATTTTCACTCTTGATTCGAGGAGACAACCTGTGATGGGGAACAAATTGAAGAGGATGTTTTTGGCGGCGGCTTTGATATCGGCCTGTTTTCTCACCGTGCTTCCCTCGCTCCCGGCGGCGGTTGTGGCCATAGACAACGTGACGCCGTATCTGCCGTGGGACAGTACGACCGATGGCATTGTTGGTGAGGACAGTGACGGCAGTCTGAGCGTGGACGGGGGCAGCGAGCTTCAGTCACGGACCTGTAATATCGGTTACGGCACGGGCGTGTCGGGCACGGCCACGGTCACCGGCCCCGGCTCGACGTGGAATAGCAGTTTGCTGCTCTACGTCGGCCGCTACGGCAGCGGCACGCTCGACATCGAGGCGGGCGGGCAGGTGAG
>CAZISU010000369.1:0-6249 GCA_964541935.1 uncultured Planctomycetaceae bacterium
GGCCAGGCCCACCATGTCCTTAGCGCCGATGTCGGATACGACCAGCGACATGCCCACCGCCCACCAAGGCAGCGAGCGGCCGGCCAGGAAGAAGTCCTTGCTGGAACGGACCCCGCGGCTGAGCCAGAGCCCGGCGGCGGTGACGAATGCCAGGTAGATGACGATGAGGACGATGTCGAGGGTATGGAGTGATGCTTGTTCCATTTTTGGAATGTCCAAGGTTCAAGGTCCAATGATCAATGATCAATGCCCGTCAACATGCCGCGGGCGTGATAACTGCTGCGGACGAAGGGGGCTGAGGCTACTTCGTCGAAGCCTATGCGGCGGGCGGCTTGTCCTAGTTCTTCGAATTCTTCGGGCGTAACGTATTTTGTAACCGGCACTTGTTTTGGCGAGGGTTGCAGGTATTGGCCCATGGTCAACATGCGGCAGCCGGCCTCGCGCAACTGGGAGAGTGTGTCTAGCACCTCGTCGGTGGTTTCGCCCAGGCCCAACATCATGCCGGTCTTGGTGCGGATGGAAGGATCGCGGCTGCTGATCTGGCGGAACATTTTTAGTGTCCAACTGTAGTTCAACTTCGGCCCACGTACGCTGGGGTAGAGCCGTGGTACGGTCTCCACGTTGTGATTGTAAACGTCGGGGGCCGCGCTTACCAGCCGGTCGACCGATTGGGCGTTGCCGCCGAAATCGGAGGGTAGAACCTCGACCGTGATGGGATCGCCCACCACGGGGATCTTGCGAATGGCCGAAATCGTGCGACAGAAATGCTCGGCCCCACCATCGGGCAGGTCGTCGCGGGTGACGGAGGTGATAACCACATGTCGCAGTCCCAGCCGCTGGACCGCGGCGGCCACGCGCTGGGGCTCGTCGTCTGCAAGCGGAAGGGGCTTGCCCTTGGCGACGCTACAAAAGGCACAGCCGCGGGTGCAGATCTCGCCCAGGATCATAAAGGTGGCCGTCTTCGCGGCGTAGCACTCCATGCGGTTGGGACAGTGGGCATGGTCGCAAACCGTGGCCAAGCCCAACTCGCCGATCACCCCGGCGGTGAAGTGATTGGCGTTGCCTTTGGGGACTTTGCGTTTAAGCCAGCGGGGGAGACGTCTTGTTGTTGAGGGGTCGGTCATTTTCGGTTGATTATGGGTGTGCTCAATGCCGCGCAGCCGGGCGGACGGTTTTTCCTTTTAGCATGGGGTGGCCCGTGTGTAGGTGGTATCGTTGGCAGCCGAAGGATTCGCTGAGGTGTCGGACCAGGGCGGCGCGGACGCCCGCCATGTTGGCGCGATGGCGGCGTTCGATCATGAGGCTGCTTTGGCGGTTGCCTTCGATGAGTTTGAACATTCCCATGGCCGGGCAGACGTTGATGAATGCGCCGTGATAGGAGACCCAATCGCGGACCGCCACTGCGAAGGAAACCAGTTGTCCGTTGCGGCCCCAGATGCCGTGGGCGTGTGGAAGGTTGGATCCCAGGTCGAGATCGGCCGACGAATTGGCAGTTTCATCGGCTGTCGGCGGGCGAGTTTGGGCCGGGAAGCCGAGTTCGTCCAGGGCGGCCAGGATGCCCGTTTGGAAACGGTCTAGGTAGCGGCCCACGGTCATGCCGTGCCAGCGGAGCGGCACGATGGGGTAGACGGCCAACTGGCCGGGCAGGTGTACCATGCACCCACCGCCGCGTTTGACCCAGCGGACTTCGATCTGCTCGTGGCGGATCAGTTTCGAATCGTATTGGATATCGGCTGGCGAGCCGCCGCGTCCGACCGTAATTATTTGGGGGTGTTCGCAGAAGAGCAAACAGATTTGCCCGTCGTCGCGGAGCCCGATCTGGCGGACGAGACGTTCTTGCAGCGTGACACACTGACCATACTCGATCCGCCCAAGCAGGTGGTTTTCCACAGATGGGGCCGGTATTTCCAAATCGAAGCGGTCAAACGGCATGGCGGGCCTTGAGTGGGGCCGACTTAGGCGGTACAAGTTAAGGTTCTGGTATGTGTGATCCACAATTATCTACGATAAGAGATCTGACAACAATCCTGCACGTCACATTGGGGGGGTATAGTCACGGCTAAGAAACCAAAAAAAGCGGCGGCCGTCAAAGGCAGCGCCGATCGTCCGATTGCCGAAAACCGCAAAGCCCGCCACGATTACGAGGTGCTAGACACCCTGGAGTGTGGGATTATGTTGGTCGGCTCCGAGGTGAAGAGTCTGCGCGGCGGCAAAGTCTCGTTGAGCGAGGCTTATGGGCGGGTCAAAAACGGCGAGGTCTGGCTGATGGGTTGCGATATTCAGGAGTATTTCGAAGCCAACCAGTTCAACCACGACCCGCGGCGGCCGCGAAAACTGCTGATGCACAAGCGGGAAATTTCGAAATTCGCCTCTCGGGCTTTCGAGCAGGGGCAGACGCTGGTGCCGCTAAAGCTGTATTTCGTGCGCGGTCGGGCCAAGGTTCTGATGGGCATTTGCCGTGGCCGCAAGACTTATGACAAGCGCGAGGCCATGAAAAAATCTGAGGCCAAGCGTGACATGGCCCGCCACATGCGGGGACGGTAGTGGTAGGCACATTTTGTTAGCCCCGCCGCTAACATCTGTTTCGAGCTTGACGGAGGGTTTCTTCTGGCTTTCGAACCAAACCGCAGACGACAACGTATCTTATTAAATCGCGGTATTGCGCGCTTTGCCCGTCTTTTTGGGGGGCAAGCATGTATAGGCTGTATGGATAATTCAGCTTTCGCGAACCGTAGTCCAGGTCGTGACCCGACAATGGGGCTGACTGGCAATCGGCGTTAGACGCCGGATCACGACCCGGCCCACGTTACTCGATTCAATAGGTAAAGTTATCGTAGACAAGAATCAAATGTTACATTTAACCAAAGTGAAGAAGTCGTTCGACGAGCCCGACGGGGGAAAACTGCCGATTCTAGACATTCCCGACTTTCGCCTGGCTACGGGCGAGCAGATGGCCCTGGTCGGACGTAGCGGCTGTGGCAAGTCGACGTTGCTGTACGTCGTGTCGGGTATAAGTCGACCCGACTCGGGAGGGGTAAAGATCGGCGATTGGGATATCACGCTCTTTACCGAAGCGGAGTGTGACCGATTTCGGGCCGAGCATATCGGCTACGTGTTCCAGACGTTTAACCTGCTCTCGGGCTTCACGGCCCTGGAGAACGTGATGCTGGGGATGCGGTTCGCGCGGAAGCGGATTCGTAAGGACCGGGCCCAGCATTTGCTAGATCGGGTGGGGCTTTCGCACCGCATGACGCACCGGCCCACGCAGATGTCGGTGGGCGAGCAGCAGCGTGTGTCGGTCGCCCGCGCGTTGGCCAACGCGCCTAATCTTCTTCTGGCCGACGAGCCCACGGCCAACGTCGACTCGGGGCACCAACAACAGGTGGTCGACCTGCTCAGAGATACCTGCCGCGAGGAGGACGTGTCGTTGATCGTGGTGACGCACACGCCCGAAGTGGCCGAGCAGTTCGAACGTATTGACAACCTGGAAAACATAAATAAGGCGGTGGTGACCTAATGAGTCTTTGGAAAATAGCATGGCGTAGTATTCAACAACGGGCCCTGGCTTCGGGGCTGACGGCCTTTGGCATGGGGCTGGGCGTGGCACTGGTGGTTTCGGTGCTGGTGATTCACAACGTGATCGATCAGTCGTTCCGCCGCGGATCGCAGGGCTACGATATGATCGTGGGGGCCAAGGGCGGCAAGCTGCAATTGGTTCTCAACACGGTCTTCCACATGAGCGAGCCGATCGAGAACATACCGTATAGCTACTATCGAGAATTTTCGGACGGCCGTTTCGCCAACGCCGTGGAGGCGGCCATCCCGGTCTGCATGGGGCACGCTTATAAGGAGTGCCAGGTGGTGGCTACCACGCCCGATATGTTCGAGGATTTGACGTATATGGGCGACCAAAAATACGAGTTCGCCGAGGGGCATAATTTCCACCTGGACGAGCCCTTTACGGCTGTGATCGGGTCGGTGGCGTCGAAGAAGGCGAAGTTGGGCCTGGGCGACACGTTTCAGCCGGTGCATCCGGGCAGCGTGGAGGCCGAAGAGCAAAAAGCCGACAGCCAGTGCAAGGACGACCACCATCAGCCGATCAAAATCGTGGGCGTGTTGAAGCACACGGGCACGCCCAACGACGGGGCAATCTTTATGAATATGGAGGGCTTCTTCCGCTTCGGATGCCACAGCGGAGGGCCGACCGCCACCGAGCAATTCATGAGCAAACGCAAGCCCGACGTTGAGGCAAAGCCTAATAAGACCGAGGCCAAAAAAACCGAGGCGGCTCACTCGCATCAACATGCGTCCGAGAAAAGCAAGCCGTCGGACTCGGGCGGGCTGTTATTGCCGGGCCTGGAAGACACTCAGGACTTGATCCACCCCGACGTTCACGAGCACGCAGGCGAACAAGAGCAAGCGGACGTGCATGTGCATGGGCCCGATTGCAACCACGGCGCCGATTGCAAAATTGAAGTCACAGCCGAACACGTTCATGGACCCGGCTGCGGCCACGATCACGAAATTGCCGACAAGGATAAGCAGATTACGGCCATTTTGGTCTGTACCGACATGTCGAAGCCTAGGTCGGCCATGGTTCTGCCCGACGTGATCAACGGCGAAGAGGTTGCCCAGGCGGTGATGCCCACGCGAGTGATTACCGAGCTGTTTGACGGCATTGTGGGCAACGTGCAGTTGCTGCTGATGATATTGGCCGTGTTGGTGGTTGTGGTTGCCGGCGTGGGGATTTTGGTTAGTATTTATAACTCGATGAGCGACCGGCGGCACGAAATCGCCGTGATGCGTGCCTTGGGCGCCAGTCGCGTTACCGTGGGCACAATCATCCTTATGGAATCGATCATGCTCTCGCTCGGCGGCGGGCTGTTTGGCCTGGCTGTGGGCCACGCGCTGGTCGGAGCCCTCGCGCCAACTATCGCCGAACAGACGGGCGTTATCGTGGGCGCGTTCCAGTTTCAGTGGCAAGAGTTGATTTTGATCCCCGGGTTGCTGGTTCTGGCCACACTGGTTGGATATCTGCCGGCCATGTCGGCGTATCGCACCGATGTGGCCAAGTCGTTGGCGGCGGGGCAATAGGGTATGTTAGAGGATAGAGGATAGAGGATAGAGGTTAGAGGTTAGATATGTAGGGTGTGTGCTTGCACGCACCGGAAGTGCCTTGGTGCGTCGCGGACGCACCCTACTTAGTGAGATTGTTTTATGGCAAACGAAACTGACCAACCCGATGCGAACCGTCCGCAGGGCGATGACAATCCATTTGCTAACGCGCCGCAAGACGAACAAGGCGTTCAATACGCCGAGTCGGTTGCGGACGATTACGACTATGACGATGAGGAGTATGAGGGCCCGGTCAGCTATCGAACCGTAAACCCATTTGCGGTCACCAGTCTGGCGTTGGGAGTGTTGTCGTTTTTGACAATGTTTTCCTGGTTCATTTTCGTGATTCCGGTCATGGCGATCGCGTTTGGGTGGATTGCCTTGGGGCAAATGACCAGCCGGCCCGGTCAGTATACCGGCAACAAGTTGGCCATCGGCGGCATCCTCACGGCCATTGTTCTTTGGACATTAGGTACAGTTTATGTGGTTTTCGTGGCCGGGGCCGAGGTGCCCATCGGCTATACCCGAGTGACGTTCACGCAAATGCAGCCCAACCCGGACAATAAAGGCGAGGTGGTTCCGCAGGAGATCCTCGACCTTCAGTTCGACGAAACTTCGATGGACAAGAAGCGGGTTTTTCTCAAGGGCTACATCTATCCCGGACGCCAGACAATCGGCCTGAGATCGTTTATCCTTGTACCGTCGCAAAGCCACTGCAAGTTCTGTTCGAGCCAGTTGAAGTCGACGGAAATGATATCCGTCAAACTCGAGAGCGACCAGAAGATCAATTATCGCACGCAACTCGTATCTATCGGCGGCAAACTTAAAGTTGACAAGGCCGAAGCGGCCAAGCCGCTGGGGGGGTCTCCCTACTTGATCGACGCCGATTACGTGCGGTAGCTTGTGCAAATACCGCAAAAGTTTGGGTGATAGAGCAGCCCCTTTCGATAAGCGACCCTTGCGGGTATACTTTGGGCGAGTATCGGAATGGCTCCAGCATGCCACAGACGGGGTAGTGTTACTGTTGGCGGTGATTCCAATTCCGCGCAAAAATAGAAATCGTAAGCCATGCCTAAATATATAATCAGATACGGTCTGATGCGGCTATTGGGGGTCTTCGAGACCTCCGAGAGC
>CAZISU010000370.1:0-6246 GCA_964541935.1 uncultured Planctomycetaceae bacterium
TGAGAAATGGAGCCCCGACAATGAACTCGTTTGACCGAATCACATCCGATTCCAAAATAATGAACGGCCAGCCCTGCATCCGCGGCATGCGGCTGACCGTACGACGGGTGCTTGAATCGCTGGCAACTTATCCAAATCGAGAAGAACTACGAGCGGAATACCCCGAACTGGAAGATGAAGACATCCGCCAAGCTTTGGAATACGCGGCAGCTAACTTGGACGACAAGGTGGTTGAACTGCGATCCCTCTCATGAAACTCTTATTAGATCAAGGCTTGCCGCGAAGCACGGTGGCTCATCTGAAAGACATGGGGACCGTTGCCGAACACGTCGGTAACATCGGAATGGCTACTGCCGCCGATGCGGATATCTTGGAAAAAGCCAGAACGTTACAAGCCATCGTCGTTACGTTGGATTCCGACTTTCATAGCATCCTGGCAGCTTCGCAAGCGACAAGTCCGTCAGTTATTCGCATCCGAATAGAAGGTCTGAAGGGGGAGCAGTTGGCGGCGATACTCCAATGCGTCATGGGAGCAGCCGGCACGGAACTGGATGACGGCGCCGCCGTATCTGTCACGCCGGATCGAATTCGCGTCCGACGTCTGCCAATCGTTGCGTAAAGCGTGCGAAATCTATGGACCCGCCTACTCCGCCATCGCCTTCTGCATCCGTCGCATGGTTATCGAAATAACCATCATCGACGCTCCGGTCATGACCAGATCGACGCCGACCAGGATTCCGATGGCCCACAGGCTCGAAAGGGGCCATTGCGACCAGATAATCAGGCCCAGCACAATGGCCAACACGCCGCTGGCAAGCATGGCCAGCCAACCTTTCGACGGGCGGAAGGAAAACGAGGCGATAATCTTCCAAAAGCCTTCGACGAAAAAGAAGATGGCCAGAATTAGCGTAAAGATCGTCATGCCGAAAATCGGATGACCCAAGATGGCGATACCGCAGATCGTGGTTATGATGCCCAGCACCATAGGCATCAGCTTCGAGTGCCAGGACTTTTGCCGTAACCCGCCCACAAACTGCACCACGCCGGTCACCAGCAACAGACCGCCAATAACGTACACGAACATCTTCCCGGCAAACGCCGGAGCCACGATCGCGATTATTCCAAAAACAATCAGAATAATCCCCATAATCATCAGGTAGTTTGTACCTGGCAGCGACTTCTTGTTCATCGACGACCTCCGCCTCGGGCTTTTGCCGAGCGATAGATTGATATTTGCCGGAAGACTAAATGGGAGTGTACTCAAGCTGCGCCCCAAAGTATAGCATTCTATCCGGCGGCGCCGAGTAGTGCCCCACGCGAGTACAGAAGTGTGACGTGGGTAGCCCTGATAGACAAGCTATCGGGGCTACCCATCTGCTGATTAGCTTACGGAGTACTAGCCCAACGTCTTCCGCACTGCGGCGATCAGGCCTTCGGCATTTTCGCCTAATTCAACATCGCGCCGCGAGCCGTCCGACAGATCCTTAAGCTGCACCGTGCCCGACTCAAACTCGTTCGAGCCGGCGATCAATGCCAGGCGGAACCCACGGCGGTCGGCATATTTTAGCTGTTGCCCTAATTTCTTGGCGTCGGGATAGATCTCCACGCCGATTCCGGCCCTGCGCAAGGCGGCGCCCAAGGCCACATAGTCGTCCAAGCGGCCCTTGTCGAAGAAGGGGATAAAAACGTCGACCGGCGTCGAGGTCTTCTCGTGCATGCCCAACTCTTCCATGGCCGCCAGCAGCCGGTCCAGCCCCAGTGAGGCGCCCACGCCGGGCAGTTCCTGGCTGGTGTATAGCCCGGCCAGGTTGTCGTAGCGGCCGCCCGAACAAACGCTGCCAATGCCGGGCAGTTTGTCGAGGAAAGTTTCGTAGACCGTGCCCGTGTAATAATCCAGCCCACGGGCAATAGCCACGTCGAGTTTGATGCGGTCGTCGGGCACGCCCGCCGCATGGGCCGCCGAAAGAATATCGGCCAGCCGGGCAATGCCTTCATTGCCGGTTTCGCTGCCCTCGACCAGCGGTTTGAGTTGTTTGAGGATCTGCCCGTTGTCCGAACCGTCCAGCGCCGCCAGACGCAGCACTTCGTCTGCCTGTTCACGCGTGGTGGCAGCCGCGGCCATCATTTCGGCGGCCACCTTTTCCGGCCCAATCTTGGCCAGCTTGTCCAAGGCCCGCAGGATCGGCACCGAGCGCCCGGCCAGGTCCAGGCGTTCGAGCAACCCGGTGAGAACCATGCGGTTGTTCAGGTGGATGGTGAAATCCTCGAACCCTATCGAGCGGAACAGGTCGTGGATAACGATAGCGATTTCGGCATCGGCAGCCACGCCTCGCGTGCCGATAGTGTCGAAGTCGCACTGCATGAACTCGCGGTAGCGGCCACGTTGAGTATTCTCGCCACGCCACACCGGAGCGATGTGATAACGTTTCAAGGGCGTGCCCAACTCGCCGATGTGCTGGGCCGCAAAACGCGCCAGCGGCACCGTAAGATCGAATCGCAGCCCCACCCAGCGCTTGCCGTGATCCTGGAACTTGTAGAGCTGTTTGTCGCTCTCGTCGCCGCCCTTGCCAGCCAGAATTTCCAAATATTCCAACGCCGGCGTGTCGATGGGACTGAACCCATAGCCGCGATACACGCGACGGGCCGTTTCAATCAACCGCTCACGCGGGATCATGGCCTCGGGCAAATAGTCCCGAAAACCCTTCAACGTTCTAGGCGTAATGCGTTGCTCTTTACTCACTCTGTTTGTCTCTGCTTTGAGGTTTCAATAACGTAAGTCGGGTCGCGACCCAACACCGGCCTAAACCGCCGCCGCTTGCGGTCTACGCGAGCGAATATCCCGTCCCTTCTTAGGTCCCAACACAGCTTCGGCATACTCTTCGACTTGTTCGGGGCTTTCGAAATAATGGTCGTATACCCACTCGTCCTCGTATTCACAGGCAGCGGTCGTATAGTCGCGGCAGATGTCCGGGCGGTTTTCATATTCGCCGCAAAGGTTATCGTCGCGGAGCCGGGTGCAGCGGTTATGGACTAGCAGATACCAACTGTCGTCTTCGACGAACACGGTCGCCCGCTCGTGCAGCAAGTACCAACGCATGAACTCGAAGTCGGCCCAGTCGTCGGGCACGTCGATGGGCAAGGCGAAATACTGACAGCACTTAGCCCCACAATGGTTGCAGAGACAATCGCCATCGGTAAGGTCTTTGCGGTGCGGTTTTGTGCGAGTTATCTCTTTACGTCGCGCGGCGGCCATTTATTCTACTCCTGCATTGCTTCTACAATCGTCCCAAACGGCAAATTCCTCGCATTCCACTTTGGATTACGCGAATGCCAAGCCACTAAACTAGCAAAGTGATGAGGAAAACACCAGTCGTACGGGCTCAGGGGCCACTGAAAACACCCCCAAAGGTCTGTTGTGGCGGGGAACAGACTGGAAAAAAACTCTCAACCTCGTCATAATCACACTATGAGCCAAGATCAAGAAAACAACGACCCCGTCCAGCCCGAGTTTCTCGCCGAGACGGAAGAGGGCAGCCGTGAAGATTTCGGCACGAAAAACCCGCGCCGCAAGCTCCGCTACGATGCCCCAACGCTAGATGTCCCCCGCCCGCTCTATCTTCGCGCCAAAGACGACCAATCTGACGAAGATGCCGCCTAGCAGCCCACGAAAAATCCTGCATTAGAACCGGGAGGGCGAAGCTCCTGCTGAGCCAAGAACCACCCCTGGCTCAGCAGGAGCTTCGCCCTCCCGAAAATTCAACTTTGCAGTTCTCATGCATCCACCCCCTGAAGAGTGGCGAGCTTTCCTTACTGAAGATAGATTGATACTATATCCTAATCACTATTCGGATTGCGATTTCAGTATTCCGGGCAAAAACTTTTCTTCACGGGAGAATCGTCAATGGAACTCGATCCCCTTACACTCTCGCGAATTCAGTTTGGTCTGACCATTGGATTCCACTTCCTCTTTCCGCCGCTGTCTATCGGGCTGGCCTGGTTGTTGGTTGTGGTCGAGGGCTTGGGTTGGCGTAGCAACAACGATGACTATACCCGAGCCGGGAAGTTTTTCAGCAAGATCCTGGGCCTGACTTTTGTAGTGGGCGTTGCCACGGGCATTGTAATGGAGTTCCAATTCGGCACGAATTGGGCCGAATACTCGAAATTCGTGGGCGATATTTTCGGCGCGCCGCTGGCCGCCGAGGCAATTTTCGCGTTTTTCCTCGAATCCACATTCCTGGCTTTATATCTGTTCGGCCGCGAGCGGGTTTCACGCGGCGTTCATTGGTTTTCCATCTTCATGGTCGCAATCGGGGCCACGATCTCGGCGTTTTGGATCATCGTGGCCAACTCCTGGCAACAGACCCCGGCCGGCTACGTGATTAAAAACGGCCGCGCCGAATTGACCAACTTTTACGCCGCCGTCATGAACGCCTCGACTTTGGACCGCTTTTTCCACACCATGAACGCCTGCATTATCTGTGGAGCAATGATGATGGCCGGCATCTCTGCCTATTTGATTTTGAAAAATCGCGATAAAGCCGCTGCCCTAAAGACCTTACGTCTGGGCATCGTCGTCGCCGCAATCGCTTCGCTAGTGGCGCTGTTTCCGACCGGACACAGTTCAGCTCGTCAGGTCGCGCGAACCCAGCCGGAAAAATTGGCGACCTTCGAAGGCTTGATCCATAGCCAAGAGCGAGCGCCGCTTTTGATCTTCGGCATCCCCTCGGACAACCCGCCGCGGGTGGATTACGCCGTGGGAATCCCAGGCGCGTTGAGCTTGTTGGCCTTCGACGATATCGACGCGCGGGTTGAAGGTATCGTGGATCTTCGCAAAGCCGGCCATCCCACGCCTCCGCTGCTGCCGGTTTTCATTTCATTCCACCTCATGGTCGGACTGGGGACGCTGTTCATTTTGCTCAACTGCTGGGGTGTCTGGCTCATCGTGCGTGGGCGTTTGCAGAAAACCCGCTGGTTCTTGCGCTTGCTACCCTGGATGATCCCCTTGCCATTGGCGGCCATGCAGTTGGGCTGGCTGGTGGCCGAGATCGGACGTCAACCCTGGGTAGTCTATCGGCTGTTGAAAACGGCCGACGCCTATTCAACAAATGTCAGCGGCGCTGAAATCCTCACCTCGATTATAGCATTCAGTTTGATTTACGTAGCTTTGGGCGCGCTTTATCTATTCATACTGTTCAAGATGGTTAGAAAAGGGCCTTCGCAGGCATAATAGGAGTCATAACCGCCATGGATCTGAACACGATCTGGTATCTGTTGATCGGTATTTTAATGTTCGCCTATGCGGCCCTCGACGGATTCGACTTGGGCGTGGGCGTCATGCACCTGTTCGCCCGGTCGGAAAAACAGCGTCGCACGAACATGGCAGCCATCGGGCCGGTCTGGGACGGCAACGAGGTTTGGCTACTCACGGCCGGCGGGGCCATGTTTGCCGCCTTCCCGGTCGTCTATGCCACCACCTTCAGCGGTTTCTACCTGGCCTTCATGCTCTTGCTTGTCGCCTTGATCTTCCGCGCCATATCGCTGGAATTCCGCGTACAGGTCGACAACACCCTTTGGCAACGCTTTTGGGATTTCGCCTTCGGCCTGGGCAGTCTGGTGCCGGCTATACTGTTCGGCGTGGCCGTGGGCAACGTCTTGCGAGGGCTGCCGATCGAAGCCGACGGCACGCTCAATGTGCCCTTCGTGGCATTGCTAAATCCCTACGCCCTGCTGGTCGGCGCGTTGAGCCTGGCAATGCTCGTAATGCAGGGCGGCGCCTATCTGGCCGCGCGAACCGAAGGAGATTTGTGCCACTGGGCCGCACGCTGGGCAAGCGGCGCATGGTTCGCTTTTGTCATACTCTGGGTGGTCACCACAATCGCCACCTTCTTCGCCGCGCCGTACTTGTTCGAGGGAATCCTTGCCAAGCCGCCCTTCTGGATTATTATCGTTACCATGCTGGCGGGCATCGCCGCTGTGCCCGTGGCCCTACGCGCCCAGGCCTACGTGCGGGCCCTGCTGGCATCGTCGTTGGTAATCGCTTCCTTATCGGACTGATGGGCGTGAGCATGTATCCACGCATGGTCCCGTCGAGCATCGATCTGGCATACAGCCTCACGATCTACAACGCCTCGTCGACTCCCCGCACACACACTGTCATGCTCATCATCACCCTGCTGGGCCTGCCCCTGGTGATCGTTTATACCGTCTTGATCTACAAAGTTTTCATGGGCAAGATAGACCTGAAAC
>CAZISU010000371.1:0-6227 GCA_964541935.1 uncultured Planctomycetaceae bacterium
CGTCCCCGTCCATGGCAACGCTGGAGAAATTTTGATTCCCGACCGCGCGCTGGTTAACCTGAAACTCGCCGCTCTGGGCAGTGCCGGCCGAGTCGTAGCGACGCGCATAGACCCCATATCCGCCGCCGTCTTGAAACAGGCTCGACCAGGTAACCACGAAATCGCCGTCATCGTCCATGGCGACCGATGGAAACGTTTGCGTGCCGTAGGTCGTCGCGTTGATCTGGAACTCTTCCCCAAGTCGCACGCCGGCGGCATCGAACCGCTGAGCGTAAACCCCGAAAGCACTGCTGTCTTGATCCTCAGAAGCCCAAACAACGACCGTGTCGCCGTTGGCGGCTGTAGCGACCGCCGGGGCGCGGGTTTGCGAGAAAGTCTGCTGAGCACCCTCGACGCAGGTGTTTACCACCCCGGCCATGCCCAGGGGGACGAGCGAAAGCATCTGTCGCGATTCGAGCCGCTCGATGGAAAGTCGACGCAAACCTGGGTAACAATTACGCCGCCTATTTTCGCCAGTCTTCCTGGAGTGGCAAGGTTTCCCGCATCGCCAAATCTTCATACGGCGTCGTGCCATTTATCTTCTCATCCTGAGACCGCAATTTTATATAATACTAACCCGCAAAGCCTACCTATTTTCCTCGTTTTCGGCCTATGACACAAGACGATTTGTATGCATAGAAGCGCGGGCGGGAAATTTCCGCTAGATTCGTGGCAGACGAATACCGAAAAACCTCTAGGAACGGTTCACTGTTACTAATGCCAGTGGAAATCGCCAAGGAGGGCGAAGTTGTCTGTCTCAAAACAAATTAAGCTTATCTATAATTCCTATTTATCGCAGCCTTCCGGCGATCGCGTTATTTACAAAGCTATTCGCCATACAAAGGCCCGACGGATTGTCGAATGCGGCATTGGGACCACGCAACGGGCACGGCGGATAATCGAAATGGCCCAACTCGTCAGCCCCGACGACGAGATTCACTTTACAGGCATCGATCTGTTCGAAGCTCGCTCCGCGGCCGACGGGCCGGGGGTCTCTCTCAAATTGGCCCATCGCCAGCTTTCCGCGACCGGCGGCAAGATTAAACTCGTACCCGGCGATCCGCTTTCGGCGCTGGCACGAACAGCAAACTCACTCGGCAATACCGACCTGCTGGTGATTTCGGCTAGGCAGAACCCAGACGAAATGGCTGAGGCGTGGTTCTTTGTACCTCGCATTCTTGCAGCCGAAGCTGTGGTTTTCGAGGAGAAGCCTCTATCGGGCGGCCGTATGTCGCTCCAAGGCGTTTCGCCGCAAGAACTTGCCAGGCGAGCGGGTGAAAATCGTCGCAGCCGGGCGGCATAGGCTCGTTAGCATTACAGGAAGAGTGGGTTGACACCACCAGATCGGTGTTGTTCAACCGCTGGCAGTATTACGATACGCAGAAAATATGTGTCGTTATTGCAATTGCCGGCGTCGAGCGCTTATCACGCCTGGGAAATGGGTTTATCATGTATACATGAGCAATAAGTCCCAAGCAACTACTGCAAGTTTGGCACCAACGATTGCTGAGCTTCCCAACGATTCGGTCATGAATCCCAACTCTACCAGTCTGGGGTCGATGACGGAACATGGACGGGTTGCCGTTATCGAGGGCAGCGGCCCGGAGCTAACGAGCGAAACCAGCGACCTGCTCAGATCGCGGCTGAGGTCAGTGGCTTTGCTGCTGTTCGCTTCTTTTTCAATCTTTATGATTGGGCATCTTACAATCCTGAATGCCGAAAGTGAATCTCCAGTGTTTCTGCTGGTTTTCCACTTTGCGATTATTGCGATCATGGGCTTAATGTCGGGGTTCATGTGTCGCCGTTGCGTCGTGCCCATACGCCGCTTGCGATTGGCAGAAGCCGTAATTTTCGGCGCGCCGATCGCGTTTTTTCTGTTGGTCGAGTACTCTAGCTGCCTGCTGAGTTGCAAGCAGGGATACTTCATATTCGAAAGCGGCCGTTGGCTGCTTTTGATGTTCACCTATGCCATTTTTATTCCGAGCACATGGCAAAGGGCCGCCGCGGTCACGGCCTTTATGGCAACCGCTCCCTTGATCGTTCTATCCACGTTTTATTTAACGCACCCTGAGTTTGCCGACCTTGTATCGATCTATGAATTGACCAGGATACCGCTCGTTATGCTCGTTGCGGCAACGGCCAGCACATTCGGCGTTTACACGATCGGTACGTTGCGTCGCGAGGCTTTCGAGGCGAAAAAGCTGGGCCAATATCAGCTTCGCCACCAGATCGGGGTGGGCGGCATGGGCGAGGTCTATCTGGCCGAACACGAAATGATGAAGCGGCCCTGCGTTATCAAGCTGATCCGCTCGGATAAGGCGGGCGACCCCAAAACTTTGGCCCGTTTCCAACGCGAGGTCCGCGCCACGGCCAAACTATCGCATTGGAACTCGATCGAGATTTTCGACTACGGACATACCGAGGACGGCACTTTTTATTACGTGATGGAATACTTGCCCGGCAAAAGCCTGGGCGAGTTGGTCGAGGAGTTTGGGCCACTGCCGCCGGGCAGAGTGATATTCCTGCTACGTCAGGTTTGCGATGCCCTGGTCGAAGCCCACTCGCTAGGTTTGATCCACCGCGACATCAAACCGGGCAACATTTTTGTCGCCGAGCGTGGCGGGATTTTCGATGTGTCCAAGCTGCTGGATTTCGGCCTGGTGCGGGACTCCTATTCGGCCAACGACCAATCGGTACGAATAACTACCGAAGGCACGATCACCGGCTCGCCATTGTTCATGTCGCCCGAACAAGCCATCGGCGAGAGCGAGCCCGACGTCCGCAGCGACATCTATTCGCTGGGCGCCGTGGCCTATTATCTGCTAAGCGGCCGCCCGCCGTTCGAAGGCAGCAAGCCGCTGAAAGTGATTTTCGCCCACGTAAACGACGAGGTAGTCGCGCCGTCGAGCCGCGGCTTCGATGTGCCATCGGACCTGGAAGAAATCGTGCTGCGCTGCCTGTCGAAAGCCAAAGAAGACCGTTATCAAGACGCGGCCGGCTTGCGCGATGCTTTAGACAACTGCGAATCGGCCGGGAGTTGGACCCGAGAGGATGCTAAGGTTTGGTGGTCAAAATTAGAGGAGTATGCTTGCGACTGTGGCGAGTTGGTATAAATCCCACCTTCCGAGAGAACAATAAATGAGCGATGTATTATGGTCCGCCGCTTGCCGGATGCTTATTCTATCTATCGCTATCTTCTCTGCCAGCGAGGCTGCTTGCTCAAAGCCGGACGACCGTTCAACCGTTGCCAAAGATATAGCTGCTAAAAAAATCGTTCTCTTGGCCGGCCCGTGCAGCCATGGGCCAGGCGTGCATGACTATGACCGTGACCTGATCTTGCTAAAACATTGTCTCGACACATCACCCAACCTCAAGGGCATTAAAACAGAACTGCACCTCAGTGGTTGGCCCGAAGACCCCTCCACGCTCGACGACGCCGACACCATCGTACTCTTTTCCGACGGTAGCGACCACGACGAATCGAAACATCCTTTTATAGTTGGCGAGCGGATGAAAGTCGTCGGTCGACAAATGGCCCGCGGGTGTGGACTGGTTGTGCAGCACTATTCGACATTCGCGCCAAAGCGTTTCGGCGAAAACTACCTCGATTGGGTCGGTGGATATTTCGATTACGAAACGGGCAACAAGCCGAACAAATGGTACTCGTCCATCGGCTGGGCCACAGCGACGCTTACGCCGGCCACCCTCACTCATCCCACGCTCAGCGGCGTTGGACCTTTTACTCACCGCGAGGAATACTATTACAACATCCGCTTCCGCGCGAACGATCCGCGGCTGACGCCCATATGGACCGTTAAAATCCCAGGCCAAGCCCAGCCGCAAACCGTAGCCTGGGCGGTCGAGCGGAAAGACGGTGGACGAGGTTTCGCAACCACGTGCGGGCATGCGCACGACAGTTTCATAAAACTACCCCAATATCGCAAGCTGCATCTCAACGCCATTATCTGGACGGCGGGTCTTGAAGTGCCGCCCGGAGGTGTTGACTCGACATTGCCCACAAATGCAGCCCCAAAAGCCAATTCGTCTGCAAAACTCGAAAAACCTATCCGCACGCTCAACGTCACAGACTATCACTACCCGTAAGATGATCGAGAGAGGCCTTCATCACTTTTGCAGGCGATGGGTCATCGCTGGTCGCCCGCGGCGAGATTGAGATGTGTCTAGCCCCAGTTTTCTGATTCGTCTTCGCAAGGCATGGCGGTCTATTCCAAGCATTTTGGCCGCCTCGCACTGGTTGAAAAAAGTTTTCTTCAGGGTTTTCAGGATATGTTGTCGCTCGACCTCGTCCATGGTCGGCCAATGACATGACCCGCCGGCCAAATCACCAGAGTGATGCAAATCCTCCTCGGAAGTCTTATGTCGACACGGTGCAATCGCCCCTTTTTGTTGAATGGCGGAAGGATCTCGCCGCTGGGGTAGAATTCGAGTCGGCCGCGTGCATGGTGGTTCGGCGGCCATTACAGCCTCGACGAGTTCGGGCATGGACTCGGGGCCTAAGACATCTTCCGATGCATGAACGACGGCCCGTTCCAACTGGTTGTTCAACTCGCGAACGTTGCCCGGCCAGGAGTACGAGCGTAGCAGGTTCAACACTCCCGGCGAAAGTCGCTTCAGCGGCAGGCCGGCGTCGATAACGAGGCGGTGCAGAAAATGGTTTGCCAGTTGTTCGATATCATCAGCGCGTTGTGCCAAGGGTAGCGTTTTCAGCGAGATTACATTCAATCGATAAAACAGATCTTCGCGGAAACGTCCGGCCCGTACCTCGCTTTGCAGATCGCGGTTTGTGGCGGCAATGATGCGCACGTCTACCGTTTCGCCCTGGTGACTGCCCAGAGGGACAACGGTTCGCTCCTGTATTACCCGCAGGAGTTTCGCCTGCACCAGGGGTTCGAGTTCGCCGATCTCGTCCAGGAATATCGTACCGCCGTCGGCAGCGCGAAATGCGCCCAATGTCGAACAGTGCGCGCCGGTAAAGGCACCTTTTAAATGCCCAAACATCTGGCTCACGAAAAGATCGCCGGGCAGGGCGGCGCAATCCACGGGAACAAGAGGAGCTTCCCGACGGCGGCTATGCATGCAAATCGCCCGGGCGACCAGTTCTTTTCCCGTGCCACTGGGGCCGGTAATCAAAACACTGGAATCGTGTTCGGCCACTCGCACGATTTCGTCGCGAATGGACCGAGCCCAATTCGATGCGCCGACAATGGCATGAATGCCATGGCTTGTGTGGTGCATTACATTTTCGCTCATCAAGCAAGCCGCCAATCTAATTAGCTTGTTGCAGTTCTAAGCAAACTCGTTAGGCGTTTTTTCAAACGCGCTAACTGATTGTTGGCAAAGGCAGTTAGAGGGTCAAGAGTTACCCCCCCAAGAAATCCGGGGAATCCTGCCACTTGGGCAGGCATGGCTGGAAAATCAATATAAGCTTTTTGTTCGCCCGCGGATTACCTGCCTTAAAATTGCGGCACAATTGATCTATCACGCATGGTTTTACAAACCATTTTACACAAGCTTCGCCATTGTCTCGACCAGCGACTTAACGGCATCGACACTTTTTTGGAAGTTGGCCTGCTCCGATTCATTCATTTTCAACTCGATGATTCTTTGCACGCCGCCGTCGCCCAAGATGACGGGCACACCCACGTAATATCCACCAACTCCGTATTCGTTTTGGCAATATGCCGCACAAGGGATCAGGCGTCGCTTGTCGCGTACCACGGCCTCGACCATTTGTGCGGTGGCAGCGGCTGGAGCGTAATAGGCGCTGCCGGTTTTCAACAGACCCACGATCTCGGCCCCGCCGTCGCGTGCTCTTTGGATGAGTTCTTCAAGACGCGCGGCGTCGATCAATTGCGTGATGGGGATGCCGCCGACCGATGTGCAACTCGAAAGCGGCACCATTGTATCGCCGTGTCCACCCAATAGCATGGCCGAAACGTCCTCGACACTGACACCTAATTCCATGGCGATAAACGAGCGAAAACGGGCCGTGTCCAGAACGCCGGCCTGACCCACAACTCGCTGGGGTGGAAAGCCGCTAACCTCGAGCGCACGTTGCGTCATTGCGTCCAGCGGATTGCTGACCACGATAACAACCGCATCGGGGCTGGTGTTTTTGATTTCTTTGGCAACCGAACCAACGATCTTGGCGTTGGTGGCCAACAGAT
>CAZISU010000372.1:0-6218 GCA_964541935.1 uncultured Planctomycetaceae bacterium
CATGCGGCCGCAAGACATCGCCGACGGCGCGAGCAACACCATTGCCGTGCTGGGCGTCAGCGATCGGCTGGGCCCCTGGTCGGCCGGCGGTCATGCAACCGTGCGTGGCTTGACCCAACGTCCATACATCAACGGCCCCGACGGTTTCGGTAGCGGCCAGCCCCACGGCATGCTCGCCGGCATGGCAGACGGCTCGACGCGTTTTATAGCTAAAGATATCGACCCGCGGGTCTTGGAACAGATGGTCACCACTCACGGCGGACACTCACATGCACCCGTAACAGCCGCAAAAAAAACACCAGTTGCTAAAACACCCGCAGTCATTCCACCGGCCGTCGAAGCACGCTTGCAGGAGCGGCTCGAGCGAATCGAATTTCGCGAAATTCCACTGGCGGAAGTTATTAGTTTTCTGCAAGAGTTCACGGCGATTAAGATCGAGTTCGACGACAAGACGACGAACAATATGGGAATTTCGCAACAGGTGCCGGTGACGGTTGATTTGGCCGGTGCCAGCGTGTCTGAAATTCTTACGGCCGTGCTGTCCCCCCATCAGCTTGGATACACGTATCGCAACGGACGATTGTTGATTACTGGCAAGCGATAAAAGTTTTTTTCTAGATTGCCCTTGCCAAGACCCCGTTTCGTTGTATAAATTAAAAGTATGGGAGCTTGTTTGAAGTCTCCCCACACACTCTGACGATAGTCAAAAACATGAAAAGCTGGCAATTTACTTACTTCTGGTTCTATTTTGACCTGCCGGGTCGCGGGGCCGGAGGAGGTATAAGCAGCTAACCTCATTCCGAGCGACAAAATCAACAAAGCCCCGAGACCCCATTAGGTCTCGGGGCTTTTTTTGTTGCTCAACAACCAATCCAGAGAGGATTTACCCAGAAATGATCGTCGTAATGAAACGCGGGGCCAGCAAGAAGGAAATAGAGCACATGATCGAACGTGTTGAACAGCTAGGGCTCAAGGCCCATCCCATCTATGGCACCGAGCGGACCGTAATCGCCGCAATTGGAGAAAAGCGGGACGAACACCGCGAGTCGCTCGAAAGCGGGCCGGGCGTTTCCGAGGTTGTACCTATTTTGGCACCCTACAAGGTTGCCAGTCGTGAGGTAAAGCCCGAGTCCACAGTTGTTCGAGTCGGCAGTCTGGCCGTGGGCAACGGCACCATCGGTATGATCGCCGGCCCCTGTTCGGTGGAAAGCTTCGAACAGACGGTCGAAACGGCCAAGGCCGTCAAAAAGGCCGGCGCAACGGCACTGCGCGGCGGTGCCTTCAAGCCGCGAACTAGCCCCTATAGCTTCCAGGGGCTCAAGGAAGAAGGCCTCAAAATTCTGGCGGCCGCCCGCGATGAAACCGGCCTAGCTGTGGTGACCGAAGTCATCGCGGCGGCAGACGTCGATCTGGTGGCCCAATACGCCGACGTTCTGCAAATCGGGGCCCGAAACATGCAGAATTACCGGCTATTAGAGGCCGTGGGCGAAGCCGGCAAACCGGTCCTTTTGAAACGTGGTGCCTCGGCCACGATGGACGAGTTACTGTTGGCGGCCGAGTATATCCTCAACGCCGGAAACCCCAACGTCATGCTTTGCGAACGCGGCATCCGGACATTCGAAGCCCACACGAGATTCACCTTGCCGCTGGCCTCTGTCCCATACTTGCACGAACGAACGCATTTGCCCGTCGTTATCGACCCCAGCCACGGCACCGGACACACCTCGCTGGTGGCGCCCATGGCCGCGGCAGCAATTGCCGCTGGTGCAGACGCGATCATCATGGAAGTTCACCCCGATCCCGAAGTGGCCATGAGCGACGGATATCAATCGCTTACGTTCTACCAATTCGAAGAAACAATGGAAATCTGCCGACGCGTGGCCGAGGCCATGAATCGGAAAATTATTCCGAACGATCAAGCGTGACTTCCATTTCCTCGAGCGTTTCACGAATCGCGGCCAGCAGCGCGACGATGTCGGCTTGGAAGAGGCGACCGATGTTACCGATACGGAAACAATCGGTTGCCACGACCTTGCCCAAGTATATAACATAACCCCGCCGCCTAATTAGATCGAAAAACTCCTCGAAGACGAAGTTCGGGTGAGGAGGGTAACGGAAAGCCGTTATGATGTGGCCTTGCAACTCGGGACGGAGTAGTTCTTCGAACCCCAAGCGACGCATGCCTTGGATTAAACAATCGTAGTTTGCCCTATAGCGTGCCTGCCGCGCCTTGGGGCCGCCTTCGGCTTCCAACTCGCGTAGCGCTTGGGCAAAGGCCAGGAAAACCTGTATCGGTGGAGTGAAGCGGAACTGTCCAGTAGATTCGAGACCGCGCCATTGGTCCAAAAGGTCGAAACTCAGCGTCCGCGACCAGCCCTCGGTGGCAAACAACACCTCGCGGCGGCAAATTATAAACGAGAAGCCCGGCACGCCCTCGATGCATTTATTGGCCGAAGATACAAGAAAATCGATCCCCCAGCCCTCGAAATCTGTTTCGACCGCGCCGAAAGCGCTCATCGAATCCACAAAAAATGATTTGCTGTGGCGACGAACGACCGGACCGATCTCGGCAATCGGGTTCATTATCCCGCTAGTGGTCTCGCAATGCGCGACCACCACGTTAGTGATCGCGGCATCGGAACCGAGTAAATTATCCACGTCAGCGGCATTGGCGGCCTCGTCTTCGGCGTAAGAGAGAACCGCGTGATCGATTTTATTGGCGCGAAGAGTCTGCACAATCCGCTTGCCGTAGGCTCCGTTTTCCAAAACGAGCACCTTCCCGTCGGGCGGAGTGGAACAGGTCAAAACGGCCTCGACGCCATATGAACCGCTACCTTGCAGAGGAACAACCTCCCAGCCCGCCTCGCGCGAAAGGCCGGCTACACGCAACAACCCTTCGCGAACCTGAACCACAACATCGATGAAATCGTCGTCGTGGGCGCCAAGGTCGTGCAACATGGCCTGTTTGACACTATTGCTTGTGGTTAATGGCCCGGGAGTAAAAAGCGGCCGGTTCTTCGCCAATGGAAGTTGTTTGCTATCATGCATCGATTGCACCTCGTTCATCTGTAGCCACCACGCTCCGCGTGGTGATGGATTTATCGTTCAACCTCACCGCGCCGATATTCCCCCCGTTCCTGCCGTCGCATAAACGATCAACAACCGCGCGGTTTGTTCGCCCGGGTTGTTGATCGTATGTTCGATACCCCCTTCGGCATACATGCAATCGCCTTGGGCAAGCTGAAAGTTTTCGTCGGCATAGTGACAGTCGACCTGCCCCTCGGCGACCATGATGAACTCTTCCTGCTCGTGCGAGAGCATTTTTTTGCGGGCAACGCCGGGAGGAATTTCCAAAAGAAACGGCTCCATGGCCTTGGTCGCCCGTTTGTGGGCAAGCGCGAAGTAGACCATACGCGAATCGGGCCGGTCGCGTTCAACACGCTGGCGTTCTTCGCGGCGGACGATCACCCAAGAGGGATTTTCATCCAGACCATCGACAAGTTGGGACAAAGATACGCCAAGCGCCGAGGCGATTTTCCCCAAGGCCGGTAGCGATGGTGTGGCGCGAAAGTTCTCTACCTTTGAAAGGAAACTCCGCGTCAGCCCCGATTGCTCGGCGACTACCTCGAGCGTCATATCGCGTGCCAGGCGATATTGGCGGATACGCTGTGCCAGTTTCATCAGATTCATGTGTCACAGCGTACAATAAGCGTGAATATTTGTCAACACGCTTGCCGCGGGAATCGAAGTCGGAGATTCCCGCTTACAACTCGCACCCCTCTAAGTAGTGGCGGCAGTTTCGCCGGCATTGTAACGGTCGACGAGATTTTCTTTGGGCACGTTCATCTTCATGATTGGCGCGAAGTCGGCGAATTCTTTATCGGTTTGCTCGAGTGCTTCCTCGATTGTCGGGGCCGATCGAGGTTTCACCTTACGGTAATACTTGTCGAAGAGCCGACATTCGTTCCAACTCGAGTCGCCGGTGGTTGGCAGTAAAGCCGACAAGGCGACGGCCAGTCGGCCCGGTTCGCTATCGGGATGCAGCGACCAACGTTCGATGTCGAGGTGATCTTCGATCAGCGTGGCGAAGCCCTCGGGCAAATCCCACTGGCGCGCGACAATTCCGGCGGCCTCGGCATGCGTCCAGCCAAACACATGCTCTTCCAGCCGCGAGAGTCGTACTTTAGAGTCGCTGTTGGCTCTCGCTCCGAAGAGTTTGACATAGGCGTCCGGAACCTCTTTGGCCAACAGTGGAACGGCCATGTCTTGCAACAGTGCGGCGGCAAATGGTTCTTCGGCCTCGTTCATGCCTAGCATTTTGCCCATATTGCGAGCAAAAAGGGCCCGACGCAAAGAATCCTGCCAGAGTTTCTTCATATCGAAGGGGCCACACTTCGGATTGGGAATCATGCTGAACACGGCCGTATACAGCGCGAAGTTTTTGATGGTGCGAGTTCCCACAAGCGAAATCGCCTGTTTGATGTTGGATATCTCGTTGCGGAAACCGAAATAGGAAGAATTCACGAATTTCAGAACTTGCACCGTTAAACCCGGGTCTGACTCGATCGTTTGAGCATACTCGAAGGGACCGTTGCTGGGATCTCGCGAAATGTTCAATATTGCAACCGCGGTTTGCGGCATGGCGGGCAACTGCCCTGCATTGAGAATCTCACTCAGGTTAATCGAGGGAAAATCTTTTTGGCTCATGACAGATTTGTTTTCGCTATTTTTGATTTGCACAAAGAAAAAAGAGACCAGCAACTCCGCGACAAACTTTCATACAATCCATGCGGATATGTAAAAATGCCCGTTAGAAATTGCACTCCTGTCCCTAAAAGGTTAGTGCGCGATCGCACATCATGCAAATCTTTCTGCTAATGAAAGATAAATGTACGCAGAATCCGCATAATCGTAGCAGACTTGGTTGTCGCTAAAAAATCCTAATGAATTCTAAACGTTTCCAAGTCGAGTTCGGGGACGCTCTGGAATTGATCGAGGTTAGCGGCGACGAGAATGTCTCGCTGTAGGCCGATTTTGATGAGGTCTTGCCCACCGGTGGTGGTTTCAAGCTGTGCGGCAAGCCGCTCCGCTTCGAGCGGTTCGGCCCCCAGCGCATGCGGCAAAGCAAAGGCGGCCTGCCACGTTTCGCGGGCCGTGATGGCCTGCGCGTTGAGGGCGTATTGCATATCGCCCCGTTGTTGCAAGCGTTGCACGATCAGCCCGGCCACGAGGATGTCGTCGGTGGTCATCTGTCCGCGGGTGCCCGCGCAGAGTAAGTGGACAGTCTCCACTCCGGCCAGCTTTTGGCACAGCGATTCGGCGTTTACAAAAGCCCCGATCAGAACTTGCCGTGCCTTATTGCAACGTTGCATGGCACGCGTACCGTTGGTGGTAGTAAATACGACCGTTTTTCCGCCCACGGTTTCCGGCGTATAGTCTTCGGGCGAATTCCCCAGATCGAAGCCATCGATTTTCAAGCCGCCACGTTCGCCGCCGAGCACGGCAAGCCCCTCTGGCAGCACGGCGGCCGTTTTGCGTGCCTGCTCGACTTCCAAGCAGGGTATAACTTCGCCGGCGCCGGCCTCGAGTGCGTGGATAATGGTAGTAGTCGCCCTCAGCACGTCGATTACCACCACCGTGCCTTCGCCGAGATCTTCGGGGGCAACCAGGGTGGGAAGTGCATATACGTTAAGGATCTGTGCCATCGGTTTTTCGTGTAAACGGTTTTTTTTGCAATCTGCGGTGAGGATGCCCCCCGTTGACGACCGGTCCGCAATGCCGGTTTACCCATTCCCCCACGGGCGGCCCTTCTCTACAATGGTGCCGATAAACTGTAACACACCTTTATGTCGGCAACATATTTTTCCCACAATTATGCCTTTTTCGTGCCTTAGCGACTTTTTGGAAGATCTCGAACGGTCGGGCGATTTGGTCCGCATCGAGGCCGAGATCGATCCCTGCCTAGAAGCCGCGGAAATTACCAGACGGGCATCAGCGAGGGGTGGTCCATCCCTTCTGATGGGCTGCCTAAAAGGTTACGATTTACCGGTAGTCGTGAATTTACTGGGCACAGAGGCCCGGATTTGCAGGGCACTCGGTGTTGCCAAGTTGCACGAAATCGTCGAGCGAATCGAAGCCTTGCTCAATCCGGCCGAACCGGAAGGGTGGTTCGAACGCCTGAAAACAGCACCCACGCGATCGCTTTTAGGAAAACTGCC
>CAZISU010000373.1:0-6208 GCA_964541935.1 uncultured Planctomycetaceae bacterium
TAGGAATGGCCGGGCGTGGGCGAAATAGTTCATTGACTGGCCCTTGAGCCGGACTTTGAGCCCGCACCGGAGTTGGTCACTGGGAGTGCGACCGGTTTTACAGTCTTGCTGTTGGGGTCATCGTCAACCCAAATAAGAATGTCGTTGGCGAGTCCATTCGGAGTGCGTTGGTATTTGACGACTGTACCATCGGGTTGCTTCTCTTCGACCGTTTCCATCAACCTCATGCGGAATAGCTCCAACGGTTCGCCCGGCTTGGCGGAAAAGTATTGCAATCCGGGCCCCGCTCGACGCCGGTTTTTAACGGCCAACCATGGGTCCTTTTCACCTTTCAGGCTAATGTTATACTTCCACTCATTCAAATACTTAGCAGAACCGCGAATAATGAAGCTGGGCACTCCGTCGTCTCCTTCGAAATCGTTGGTTTCGACGAAGATGGAGTGCAGGCCTGGAGATAATCCGTGGGTGTATCCATAGTTACTGAAATTATTTGCAGATTCTCCTTTATCGAGTATGTGGCCTCTAATGTGCAAAATATAATTGTGGCCTTCCGGTACATGTACACGGCAGCTAGCAAGCATTACAGCGCCATGGAGCTTGCTGGGATCTGGCTCGGTTTCCTTGAAAAAGATTGATTCATAGCGGTTTGCCCGAAGTCTTTGCTGTGCCAGCCGAAGTTCGGCGGAAGTGTTACATAGTGATAGCGATATGCACACTAGGGTCACTAACAGCATTAAAGACGCCAACGAGAATTGCCACCGAGAGCGAGCCATTTCGAACTCCCCTTTTGTCGGGCGGATTTTCGGAGTGGAAACAACACCAGGGAACCCGAGAAATCACGGGCCCCCTGGCGGTCGTAGGATTATTCTCATCCGATCATAGACGGCCTATGATGGGATTTCCATCCACTGGCCTTGCTTGGCGCTGGTGAGCACCGCATCGCAAACGCGTTGCGTACGCAGGGCCGCTTTCATGTCGGGCTGGAACGGCTTGCCGCCTTCTTCGAGGCTGGCGAGGAAGTCGGCGAAGCTGTTGATGAACGTGTGTTCGTAGCCGACCGTGCAGCCGGGCACCCACCAGTTCTTCATGTAGGGGTGCTCGAAGTTGGTTACGTGGATACGCTGCCAACCGGTCAGGTGGTCTTCGATCTTCTTGCCCGTGCCGGGGTCGGCATAGCGGAAGAATTCCAGAATGTGCGGGTCTTCAAGATTGAACAACAACGCGCCGTTCTCGCCGTTCATTTCCATGGTGCTGTAGTTCTTACGTCCGCGGGCGTAGCGGGTGCTTTCGAAGGTGCCCATCGAACCGTTTTCGAACACGGCCAGGAACATGCAGGCGTCATCGATGTCGACCTTTTCCATCTTGCCCGTGTCGGCGTGCTTGCGCTCTTTCACAAACGTCTCGCTGTAGGCCACGACCTTTTGGATCGGCCCGTTGAGCCATTCGGCCGTGTCGATCGAGTGGGCCAGCAGGTCGCCGGTCACGCCGGAACCGGCCACGCGGGAGTCGAGCCGCCAGAGGGCCATGCCGCCTTGCGGCACGTCGGCGCCGATAGTGTAGTCCTGGTTATAGACGGCCCGATAGTGGAACGGACGTCCGATGCGGCCTTCGTCGATGACTTGCTTGAACAACGAGATGGCCGGCACGCGGCGGTAGTTGAACGAAACCATGTTGGCAACGCCGGCCTTTTCCACGGCCGCAACCATAGCCTCGCCCTCAGCGGCGCTCATGGCCAGCGGTTTCTCGCACACGATCATCTTGCCGGCCTCGGCCGCCGCGATTACCATGTCGTGGTGCAAAAAGTTGGGCGAGCAAACGTCGACCAGATCGATATCGTCGCGGGCAATCAACTTCTTCCAATCGGTTTCCATCGAATCGAAGCCCCAACGCTTGGAAAACTCTTCCAGCTTGGCCTTATCCTCCTCACGAGCATAAACGGCCTTGAGCACCGGCTGGTACTCGCCATCGAAGAAGTGACGAACTTGTGAATAAGCGTTAGAGTGGGCCTTGCCCATGAAGCCGCAGCCTAGGACGGCGATGTTGAGTGGTTTTGACACGGTTTTCTCCGGGGTATGGTTGGGGGAAAATGGTTGGTAAAATTAGGAATGACGAATTAAGAATGACGAAAATATGCAACTTCGTCATTCTTAATTCCTTTATTCGGCATTCATTCTTCATTCTGATTTCGACATTCCTCATTCCTCTATTTTGTATCGGGAGCCTTCCGCTTTGCCCGATAAATGGCCCCAAAAATCAGGTTTAACTCTTTTGCTTCCTGCCACAGTTTTCTCAGATCGTCTTTTTTCCCGGGAATTGCCGCCGCGATCATCCGCAGCCAATGTTTGGTTTCTCGGGATTCTCGTTTTCAGATGCTGATTCGATACCGAAATTCTTTCTTGGAACCAGCGTCGTCCGCTTCACAATAATTCGCACCGACACTGGTTGCCGCTCTAACAAGTTGTTTGATCAGAGGTTCCGTAACGGGGTTAAGCGGTAAATTCTTGGCAAACGCAACCACAGCTTCACCAAAGCAAGCAGTCCGCTCCTCCAAATCATAAACCCGATCCTCACCCATCAGGCCCCCCCTTTTCGTCATTCCTAATTCAGAATTCCTAATTCATTCTTCATTCTGATTTCGACATTCCTCATTCCTTCCACCCATGCTCATCCCGCACAGCCACCATCGCCCGCAGAATATTCTCCCACGTCCCGGGCTTCATCATAACTTCATTCGGGAACATGCATCCGTCCCAACAGATGTGGCGTATTCTTTTAGTGGGTTCGCCTTTTTTTCGCAGCCAATATCCGGCCGCGCGGGGGATGTCCAGCTTGCCGTTGGGGTCGTCGGCCAGGCAGTGGCGGCCGGTTTTGTCGTGCGAGCCGGAACCGTGCACGGTGCCGTCGTTTTGGGCCACGTGGAAATCGATGGTCCAGGGCCGCAGGGCGTCGGTCAACTTGGTGTAGGCCGCGTAGAAACCGTCCTCGTCGGCGAAGTCGAATCCCTCGGGCAGCAGCGCGTCGTTGGGCGCGTTGTAGCCGAGCATGTAAAGCAGCGTGTGCGACATGTCGGCCTGGAAGCCCAGCGTCTGCGGCCGGTCGACCTCTTCGAGCAGTTGCAGCATCGAGCGCCAGGAGTGCATGCCGCCCCAGCAGATCTCGCCCTCGGCGGCCAATCGTTCGTCGTGGTCTTCGGCGATCTTGCAGGCTTCGCGGAAGGTTTCGGCGATCTTCTTGGTGTTGCCCGCCGGGTCTTCAGACCAGGAACCAGGATCGCAAGCCGAATCGATGCGCACGGCGCCGTTGGGACGAATGCCCTGCTCGCGCAGCAGATGGGCGATGCGGCAGCCCTTGCTGACTTGGGTGAGGAAGTTCTTGCGGTCTTCATCGCTGCCCATGGCCGAACCGCCACCGGTGGGCGGCCAGACGGGCGCCACGACCGAGCCGATCTCCAGGTTACGAGAGCGAGCCTTGTCGGCCAGCTCGCGGATTTGGTCGTCGGTCGCGTCGATATCGATATGCGGAGCGAAAAGGAACAAATCGAAGCCGTCGAACTTGACGCCATCAACCTCGGCCGCGGCGGTGAGGTCTAGCATGGTGTCCAAGTCAATCGGCGGCTCGCCGTCGCCGCCCTTGCCGACCACGCCCGGCCATGAAGCGTTGTGGAGTTTGGGAAAGTTGTTGCGTTCACTCATGAGTGGTCCTCGTTTGATTTTGTGCGGGTGTTTATATACGAAGCCGCAAGCGACTTTTGACGGGCCGCTCGCGGCTTGTTTTTCGGTTTACTTTTTATAGTCGCCGACGGCGGGCATATCGTCGTGGACCTCGGGGCCGAAGTAACGCAAACCTACAAGCGGTTCGGAACCGGTGTTTTCGATAACCACGCCGGCCGTGGCTGCTTCGGCCGAGATGAAGACCTCGTCGTCGGGCTCTTCGCCGAAATGGATCATGACGGGCGTTTGCAACTTGAGCGAACCCATTGTGCCCGATCCCTGCACGGTAATCCAGCCGCTGGCGCCGGGATCTTTGAGTGTACATTTGGCACCCGGTTCGACGGTCAGTTCCTTGGCCGAGAAACACTGCGCGCCGTCGATGCTGCCGTAGTCGATCCAACGGTCGGTGTAGCCGTCGCCCGAACGCGCGGGGTCGACGATGGGCTCGAGGTAGTTGTGGTCCTTGAAGTGCGTGTCGACGTTCTTCTCCCAGTCGAGCTGGTCGACGATGAAGTCCAGATCCTGGTGCTTTTCCTTGGGCATGTCTTTGACCAACAGGTCCCAGGGCACTTCGCGGCCTTCGACCAGCGACTGATACATGCCGAACACGTCGGAGCCCCATTGCGGCTCGTAGGTGCAAAGCGAGCCGGGAGCGTGCAAGACACCGGCCGGAATCAGCCAGCCCGTGCCACGTTTCAGCCGATAGGCCTTCGACAGATCGAGGATACCGTTGTCGCCCTGGTGCCAGTTTGCCAAGCACTTGCGCACGTCGGCCTCGGTCGTGCCGGGCTCGAAGCCCATGAAGGTGTAGTCGAAGTTGTTCTCGGCGGCGTTGAGTTGCGGCGGGAAGTAGTACGACTCGGGCTTGCCCTCCAAGCCAACCAGCTTGGCCGACTCGGGCGTCTGGTGCATGTGGTGCGGGATGGGGCCAGCGTGGTCGAAAAACTTCGAATACACGGGCCAACGCTGGTACTTATCCCAAATATCCTTGCCCACGACCCGTTCCTTGCCTTCGGCCACAGCATCCAGCAACAGGAACCGCTTGCCCTCGAAGGCCACGTAGCTGAGCCCCTCGTCCTCGTTGCGGTTATCGTTGGCGGCTTCGGTTGTGCTACCGAACCAGCGCTCGTCGATGCCACCGCGGTGTGCCCCCAAAGCGTACCAGTCGGTCGGGGCCAGCTTAATCCGCTTTCCAGGATGCAGGAAACTCCGCGGCACCCAAGTGGGCGTGAGCCGCAAAAGTCCGCCACCGGCGTCCATGGCTCGCTCGAGAATAGCTCCAACGTTGTCCTTCTTTACGATTTCAGATGCACACATATCGTTTTTTTCTCCGTATAAGGGTGGCAGTTGTGTTTTCGTGATTATCTACAATGCGAAATGGCTAGCTTCAGGTTGGCTTGGCGAAGGTGTGAGGCAATTCCAATTAGAGACAGAACGCCATTTTGGTCATTCGACAGAGTGGTGACAAGTCACTGCGAGAAAAGGCTAGCGGAAGGTGGGGTGTTTAGTGAATCTAGGAAAGCTAACTTTGGCTGCTCACGACCGAATGGCGTGAGAAACTCTGGTCTATATGTCGTCATGATCTGTTTATCGGTCACTCGGGTGCCGATGCTATTGTGAAAGGTCATTGAGCCAAATCCGGCCTAGAGATGGCCCCACATACCGAATCAGCACTGGAAATACGTCCCTCGACAACGTAATATTGACCGCTGTGAGAGACGGGGTCTCAGGTATAAGGTATGAGGAAATGGTACTGCCACTTTATTAAATATTAACCCGAAGCGCAAGCGAGGACTGCAAAACAAGAATAAGCGTTATGCCCCTCGCTTGCGCTTCGGGTTAGTATTCTGCTGAAATCAATCGTCTAGACGACAAATCTATAATAGGAGCACACGAACCATGGCTACAAAAACCTGGACACTTACCGACGTCGACAACAATAAATATGTAGAGCAGATCGACCTTTGCCCTGACGACGTGGCGGGCTCGGCCGGCGGATACAGTGTGCATAAGCGAACCTTGCGGGGTGGTCTTCGCGACGGGGTCGATGTAATTAAAGTCGACAACGGCAGCTTCCGCTTCACGGTGATTCCCACCCGCGGCATGGGCCTCTGGCGGGCGTCGCTGGGCGATGTGCATTTGGGTTGGCAGTCGCCGGCGCGGGGTCCGGTCCACCCGGGCTTCGTGCGCATATCCGAGCCTAGCGGCCTGGGTTGGCTCGACGGCTTCGACGAACTGCTGGTACGTTGCGGGTTGGAGAACAACGGCGCGCCGGAGTTCGACGAGAATGGCAAACTCGTGTATCCGCTGCACGGCCGCATCGCCAATCTGCCGGCCCATAAGACCGAGGTTACCATCGACGGCGAGACAGGCGAAATTGCCGTCAGCGGCGAGGTCGACGAGATGCGGCTGTTTTTCAACAAGCTGCGTTTGCGGACGACTTATACGACCAAGCCCGGCCAGGCGGGCGTCACGATCAAAGACACGGTCAGCAACGT
>CAZISU010000374.1:0-6198 GCA_964541935.1 uncultured Planctomycetaceae bacterium
AAACACCGAAGCGACCGAATACAGTGCGAAAAACACTTGATTGCGCTGCGGCAGGAAGGGGTCTTCGGGCGGCTCGATTCCCAGGAACCACTCGGCCAGCTTGCGGTTGAGGATCGAGCTGGCCTTTTGCCGCAGGTTGGGGATCTCGACGATGGCGGCCAGGATGTAGTAGCCGTCGTAGCGGAGCAAGGGGTTGGCGTTGAACATGATCGTGCTCACCGAAGAGACGAAGATAATGTTCAGGCAGACCATGTTCAGCAAGCCGGGCTGGGTAAACCACCATATGAACGTGGCAAACGAGGCGATAATCACCTCGATGTACATACCGGCCGCGCCAATAGCCGCGCGCTGCCACTTGTTGGGCAACATCCAGGAGTCGGAAACGTTACAATACAGGCAGGGCGTAAGCACCAGGATCATCACGCCCATCTCGTGGCACTCGCCGCCGAAATGTTTACAAGTCAGACCGTGGCCGAACTCGTGAACGACCTTTGTCAGGCCCAGCACCACGGCCAGCCAGAGCGCGTTGGTGGGGTTGAAAAACTGATAGAAACTGGGCAGTTTCGAGTAGAAGACGTCGAAATTAACGGTGACCAGCGTGAGGGCCGAGAGGGCCAAGGCCATGCTGAGGACCAAGGCCGTAGTGGAGAACAGCCACCACACCTTGGGGTAGAGCCAGGTGAGTATCCGCTCGGGGTCGATGCCCTTGAAGCGGATGCAGAGTATGTTGCTGGCCGCGCCCATAATTTCTTTGCGGCGGCGCTCGTCGCGGCGTTTGCGCAACTGCGTACCCTGGCCGGGCACCGAGGCGATCACCAGGCCGCTACGATGTAACATGCCGAGGAACTGTTGCAACTCTTCGAGCGTAATCTTCTGCGGCGGGAACTCGGCCTCGAACCAGTCCTTCAATTCGTCGAGGCTGATCTTACCGTCGAGCTTCTGCAGGATGGCGTATTCCTCTTCCTGGAAGCGGTAGTAGTTCAGCCCCACAGGCTCCTTGACAACCCAATAGCTCTGGCCCAGATAGTGTTGCTTCTTGGCGGACAGGTCCGGCCGCTTCCGGACAGTCATCGTCCGGGCGGAGCTTGAAACCAGGCTGTCTTGCAGGGTTGCCATTTTGGGAAGAGTCAGGTGTCAGGGATGAGAAATGAGGTATGAGGAAAGGGAGCACAAATGCCGGGTTGCAACCCGGCCTACGTTTTTGATCATTGATCATTGGACATTGATCATTCTTTCCGTCAGTCGAGTTGGATCGTCATTACCGCTTCCATGCCGGCGCGGAGGGTCCAATATCCGTTGCGTTTTTTGTTGGCGATGGCGGCCCACACCAGGAACTCATTGCGGCTGTCGACCAGCGGGCTGACGCCGGTGATCTTGCCGGTGAAGGTTTCGGTGGCGCCGCGGGCCAGCTTGACCACCACGGTGACGGGGCGGCCGGTGACTTCATTGGGCGAGTATTGCTCGGTGCTTAGCGACGTTTTGATGCGCAGGTGGTCCATGCGCACCAGCCGCAGCACGGGATCGCCGGGGTTGACCCAGTCACCCGTATGGCGGTGGACTTCGTCGACGATGCCGTCCCAGGGGGCCTTAATTTCGCGGCGTACGATGTGTTGCGACGCGGCGTCGACCTGTGCCTTGCTGACTGAGACCTCGAGGGCAGCGATTTCCATTTCGAATTTCGCCTTGTCCGTTTGCAGTCGATACTGTTCGTATTGCAGGTGCGCCTTTTCAATTTCGGCTTTGGGGACCGAGCCGGGCACCTGCTTGTTGGAGTCGACCATGCGCCAATAGTCGGCCTTAAAAACGGCCGCCGCCGCCTTGGCATAGTCGATGCTGACCGTGTCCTTGGCCTTCTTCTCGGCTACTTCGAGTTCCGTCTGGCGAACGTGCAGTTCCAGCTTGGCGAGCTTGTCGTCGATGCGAGCCAAGACCTCGCCGGCTGCGACCTGTTGGCCATCGCGGACGATAACGGCCATCAGTTCGCCCGATTCCTGGGCCGGGACCTGGGCCTCTTCGATCAGCGAAACGAGGCAATTCTCTCTCACCACCGGCGCGGCCGTGGCCGATGCGCCTGCCAGGGGCCCAAGACAGGTGGCCACGAGGGTCAGGATGGCAATAATTGAAACTCGCATGATCGTATTTCCTTTTCTCTTCTTTTCTTATCCGAAAGTCTCATAGCCGGGTTTTAACCCGGCCTACGCGTCTGGATTGTGGGCGGTCTGTGGTGCGTCATGGACGCATCCTACGCAAATACGCGGGGGCAAGCCCCGCCGCTAACTTGCATTTTACCAAGGGAAAATAATTCGCGACTGCACGAATGCGAACGCTTTGTACAGTAGTACGTAGCCAATCGAACGTTTGCCGCAATATACCTTGGCGGTTACCTCGGTGCCGGGTCGAAGGTCGGGGAACAACTCGTGGTCGACTGAATCGGCGATTTCGACCTTGATCAGAACCGTGTTGCCCTCTTCACCGCGTACCTCGGCGCTGTAATGTATTTCCTTGATTTTACCTTCGAACTCGATGCCCGGGTCGGTGGCAAGTATGAAGGTGACCGGCAGATCCTTGCCTTTGCCGGCCTTCTCGTTGGCACGCTGGGCCTGGACGATGTGGCCCATGCTCTCTTCGGGCATTTGCAGTTCGAGTTGCCATGGGCCTTGGGTGTCGGCCACTTGCATGAGCACCTGACCGCGTTGCACGGGTCGGCCGTCGAGCAGGTTCTGCAGGTCCCAGGTGACCACCTGCCCGTCGCGGGGGCTTGTCACCTGGAGATCTTTCTCCTTGTTTTCCAGCAGAGTCAATTGTGTTTTCAGGCTGCGGCGTTTTTCCTTGAGGGACTCGACCTCGCCTTCAATTAGACTCTTATCATCACGGGCCATGCGTCCGTGTTTTAGTTGACGCTGTTTGGCGCTGATCTGTTCATCGGTGGCGCTTAGGTCGCCGCGGAACTGTCGCAGTTGCACGCGCAGGTCGGTGCTACGTAGTTCGACCAGAACTGAACCTTGTTGCACCTGCTCGCCATGGCTGACCGGTACGCTTTTAACCACGCCGTCGACTTTGGCGAAAACCTCGCTACGGTTGACCGGTTCCAGCGCACCGCTGGCCTTCATTTCAAAATTCCAGGGCACGAATACCAGAGCTAATATCACGGCCAGCACGGCAAGTGATATGGAAATCGTCTTGGGCAGCGTGCGGGCTTGGAAAATCCAACGAGTGTTTCCCAATGCACGCCAGACGGGCATGAGGAATAGATTCTGATGTTCGATGGCGTTGGACAATGCCGTGGAACTGTGTTTGGCGACCACGTCGACGCGTTGCAGCATGGTGTCCGCAAGGCGGCTGTCCTCGATCTGCTCGACGATCAAAGCGCCGATGGGCTCGTCGTCCATCTCGGGCTTATCGGGGTCTTGTTCTTCTTCCCGCAAGCCCGGTCGGGCCAGCGGCAGCACGGCTACCATTTTCGAATGCGAATCGTCGACGTATTCCTGCACGGCGTCCTCGACCTGAGGCGCCATGTCGCTGGTATCGCCGGTGTACCAAATGGGGTCGCCCGTCTCGACGACCTTGGTGGCCAACTCGCCCAAGAGGCGCACGGTGTTGGATCGTTTGTCGAATAGGTCCTGTCCGCTGACGGCCTCGATGCGGCACTTGCGCCCGCGACGGATGGCCACGCTGACGCGGTCGCATTCGATCAGCCGGCGACCTTCGTTGGCGATCATGTATGCCGTTTGTCGCGGGTCGAGGCTGGCGTGAACCAGGCAGGTGAAATCCTCTAACTGGGCCCACAGCGTCTGGCGGTCGGAGAAGTGGCGTAACTGACGGCTTTTGAGAAAATCGCCCGCCAGGTCGCACATCTGCATCAAAAACCGCAGATAGCCTTTCTGCGTGCTGATGCCGGCCTCGGGTCGCTGGAAAATTTCCACCACACCGAGCGTTTCCAGATCCGTTTTAAGCGGACCGAGCACCAATAGATAATCGGTGGGGTTGGTGGCCTCTTCATCGCCCTCGCCGATGCCCGAATGGGGCGGGACGAGGACGGGTTCACCGCCGGACATGACGCGACTGAGAAGCTGGCCGTGCTGGCGCTGTCCTTCCTCGTTGTCGCGGAGGCCGCTCTTTTGTAAATTGATCTGATATTGCAAAGCCAGGCGGCCTTCGTCCTCAACCGCCCAGACAATACCGCCCACGGCGGCCAGGGCAGAAACAACCCGCGTAAGAAATTCTGCGTAGAACTCCTGTGGCGAGATGTCGGATTTGGCTAGCTGCGCGATCTCATTGACCAACGAGCGTATTTGCTGCTTGGTCTGTTCGATCAGTTCCGGATTAAGAGATTGCTCGGTGCTCATGTATTGATTGCCCAGGCCTGCTTGGTGCGTAAAGTTTGCTACGTAAAATCTTCAGCCCTGTATTTACATCGTTTTGGCCGTATGCTCAAGACTAGCTTAGACTTAACGCTCGTGCGGCCCTTTAGGGGGCCGCATAATCAGAAAAGTTGCCACAATTGCCCCAGGCTAACACTTCCGGCCGCTTGCGGCGAGCGAACCATACCACCCGTTGCTTCCAACGCTTGCGATTCGCGCTTAGTATTCTTCATTTCAGGTGGATTGCGACACAAATTCCGCGCCCGGACTCACTATACGGCTCAAATACACAACACGTTCGAATTATCCAGCGGGCGGTTAGACCAGCCCCCACCTTTTCCGTAAGAACCATTCCACCGTTAATAGACTAACTAATAATAGAAAAAACGGCCAGGTGTCCCAAAACGTGCGTTTGGTTTCGGTGCGATTTTCCAGGCTGGCGGTATTGGCGGCCAGTTTATCGAGCAACTCGTCGAGCTGCTCAGGCGCGACTGCCTGGCCGTCGGTCATGGCCGCCAGGCCGTCCATGGCCGAGATGTCGGCCGTGGCGTTGTCTAGCTCCAGGTCCTCCTGGAAGACGAGGAAACGTGTTTTTGTGGAACCCAAGGATTTTTCGCCATTGGGTTCGGCAACGTTTTGCTGAGCTGTGACGCGCACAGCGTAGTCGCCCGGCGCTTCGGTGCCGCGGAACGTGCCCGAGAAGTGGTCTTCCTGACGGGTGAGTCGAATGGGCTGCGTGGATCCGTCGGGTATGATGATTTCGGCCGCCAGCGTTGCGTCGTCGATTGGGTCTCCGGTGGCGGTGCGGGCGCCGGCCGTGAATTCCAGGCGTTGGCCCGGCCGCAGGCGTCGTTGCGAGAGCTTGACCCAAACGTTGCCCTCGCCCAGTTCGTCCTTTCGTGCCAACCAGAGCACGATCTGTCGCCAGAAGCGTTTGTGTTCGGCCTGGAAGCCCCGCATCCACCACTTCCAGGTCGAATCGGCGGCGAAGGCCATCACGCGGCCGGCACCGAAATCCTGGGCCACCAGCAATGGTCGTTCACGTTGGTCGACGGCCAGTACCAATGCCCGAGGACGTAAGTTCCTGAGCTTATTGGCGCCAAGGAGTTGCGGCAGGCGGCTCCAGAGTTCGTTATTTTTAGCTGCACTGGCTGCGAGCATCAACACATAGTGACGCTGCCCCAGTGGGGTTGGCTTCATCGTAATCGGCCCCTCGACGTGCAGGTCCTTGCGGATGGACTGCTCGAGCGGCTGGCGCTCGAGGCGACTCGTTTTAACGGGCAAAACGTCTCCCAAGTCCGTTTCGGCATATCCACCGGCACCTAAGCCGTGGAACCCGCCGAGCATGATCAGCCCGGCGCCTTTGGAAACGGTTTCTTTCAAGGCGGCCAGTTCGTCGCCTTTGAAGGCCTTCGAATCCACATCGCCGATGATATAGGCGTCGTACTTGCCGGGCAGGAAACTTTCGATCAGATTGGGCGGATGCGACTTCGGCCGACGCGCGTCGAGCGTGATGTAGTCGACGTGGATATCGGCCGAGGCGTCGAGCGAGCGGCGCAGGAAGCGGGTATCCACCCGTGGCGGGTAGCCCTCGATGTAAAGCACCTTCAGCCCTCCGGAGAGGACATTGACGAACGTGCTGAGGCGATTGTTGGTGCGGACCAGTTCGCCCGGCTGGTCGCCGACTTCGACGGTCAGCTTGTATTGGCCCGCCGTCTGTGGGGCGTATACCAAACTCACCGGCACAACCTGCCCGTCGCTTGTGGCCTTGATCTTCTGCTGGGCCACGACTTGCATTTTGCCAGGTGCGGTTTCGAAGAGCAGCTTGACGGGAATG
>CAZISU010000375.1:0-6194 GCA_964541935.1 uncultured Planctomycetaceae bacterium
CTGGCAGTTTCAATCAGTTCCTCGGCCATTACGGCTTGGACTTCGGGCTAGTTATTGTTTGGAATTTAGAAATATCCCAAATCAACGTACCACCGTCATCGCGGCTGGCGGCGACTGTTTTATTGTTTGTGGAAATAGCAACACGCTCAACATCTGCACCTTGCTCGGCGCCATCTGGTCCTGTTAGTTTTGCCAATATGCCTCCCGTCTCAATGCTGTAAAGCCAAAGCTGGACTTGGGGATTATCTTCGTGTTCCTTTTCAGGCGTTACCGCGAGGAACATCAGATCCGTTGAGACTACTTGAGGACTGTCAAAGCGATCATGCTTAATATCTGATACAAGCGGTGAGTCTTTCAGGCATGAATCTTTTAATTCTTCTTTACTAAACGGGTGATTCGGTTTCGAATCTCTCAGTGTTTGAATGCGAAAGTCGTCGGCATCGCAATCATTTATTGCGCCGCTAGCAAGCCTTGTGCTGTCTGGAGTGAACCAAAGTGGCAGATCATTGTCATCATCTCCCGCCTGAGATTCCATCACAACCTTTCCAGTTATTGCATCCCAGATGCAAAACCCCACCGAAAAATACTTACCATCCGGCGAGTACGCTATTCCATGTTGATCTTGCACCAACTGCTCATTGACTTTGATCTTGGCGGCAAGATGTCCGTCTTTCGTGTCATAGCGATAGATAGAAGGTTCATCATCCCCGTTTTTTGTAAACATAAGTATGTGGTCACCTTCAGGAGACAAGGTAATAGGACCACCCCGAGGTATTTCAGATTTGATCGTGCTTGTCGAAACGTCCCATATCACGGTCCGTTTCTCCGTTTGCCCCACCAGGGTATTGCCATCTTTCGACCAGAAAACACGTTTATATTCTGGGTCGTCGGGGTCGCAAAGTCTGGTAATACAATCTCCACTGGTAACATCAAAGATCCCGATATATCCCGAGACTGGAACGCAGCGGACAACCTTCCCCCGTCTTGCCGGAGTGCACGCGACTTTTCGCCAGCCTTGCCAAGTTTGCTTCCCGAGAGTCGTCGCCCTGTTGGCACCCGGATCGAATTTAACGCCAACAGGAGCCTTTGGAATCACGTCCGGTTCTGATGCAACTGCAATCTTTGTTCCATCGGGAGAGATGGTCAGCGAGTCACACTTGTAGTTGTCTTCGCCGTGGGTCATTACGATCAGTTTCGCAACTATTTCGGGATAAGTCTTGACTTTTTCGGGAGACTCCCACTGAGCGAAAACTGAGTGAGATAGCACCAAAGCGACTATGCACGAAATGAGTAAACGATTGACATTTAAATACATCTGATATTCTCCGTTAAAGCTGGTATGTTATTTAGATTTATCGTTATGTACGAATCGAGAAATATCCCAAAGCCGCGTGGCGCCGTCGTAGCAACCCGCGGCCAGTGTTTTCCCATCGGGTGAGAAACGCAGGCTGTAGGTTGAGTTCGGCACTGGTGCAAGTTGAGCGATCATTCGACGCGTGCTGAAATCGTAGAGTTGAACTCGATAGCGGGCTTTTCCAGAATCTTGGTACACAGCAATAAGGCTTCCATCGGGAGAGAGATCCCATGCTTTGTATCTACTGGGAAGCATCTGCTCCACAACCGTGCCTCGCGCCAAGTCAGCGAGCGATAATCCGTTTTGTGGCTTGTTCGCAAGTAAGTACTTGCCATCTGGAGTGAATTTCAAGACGCCACACAAATACCTCTTGGCGCTCCTACCCTCGTGCTGAATCTCGCAGGCCATCTTCCCGGAGTTCATATCCCAAATCGTGTTGTCCGTTGCCAGGAACCGGCCATCAGAGGAAAGGGCAAGTCCGAATGCGTTTTTCGCGGAGTTAAACTCATCGATCGGCTCGCCGCTGTTTAAGTCATAACGTCTTACCACTCTCTTGCGCTGGGCATCTATGTAGATACAGGCGACAAGGTGCTTGCTGTCCGGCGTGATTGCAATGGGAACATACCCCCCCGTGTCATCCGAATCAGGAGAGGTGTCGATGGTCGCTCGTAGCGTTCCGGATGCTACGTCCCACAAATCAATGCTGGCAGTTTTCCAAGAGTTGCCGGCAAAGGTTTTGCCGTCGGGAGATATTGCCGTGCCGATGTAATTAGAGTCAAAATATTCAAAACCGTTTCCCCATCGAGCGACCTGTCTTCCTGACTCCACATCATAGACCATCACCGCCGCCGTCTTCTCACCGCCACGAACAACCTTGCCATCGATCATGTGAGGATCAGGTTTTGGGTCTGCCCCGCGGAACATGGAACCATCGGCAACCTGGTCGCGAGCAGATTGCACCACGGCTGATCCAGCAGACCCGCCATTCGCACCTCGCTTGCCGAGATTTTTGGGTGCCTTGGCAATGGTGTCTCTTATGTCTTTTGGAATCACGATGAGACGCTTCCCATCCGCAGAAAAGAAAACCTTGCATCTTTCACTCACACCATGCGTCATCATGGTAATGCGTGGAAGAATAGTCGGTGGGTCTCCCGAAGCACCTCGGGCGTACTCCGCACTGGAAAGGGTCGCCAGTAAGAGCAACAAAACACTCTTGTACACGATTGTGAATTTCATGATAGAAACACCTCCTCTTGATGGTTAGATAAAAAGTCTTTGAGCGCACATAAATCTGCTAGCTGAAAATGTATGACAGTCAAACAGCTCATGTATTTCATGCATAACCCATATGTGCTCATTGCATTATTCTTCTTCACGAAAACAGGAGTCGCCCAACCCAGAAACATTCAACACATGCAGAACCTTGCCTGCCACGTAGGCTAGCCATTTCCCGTCCTGAGAAAACTCCAACCCTGCGACATCATCATTCTTTTCGCGGTTCTCGACTTCTTCGACAACCTTTCCGCTGTTGAGCTCCACAAGACGCAAATTTCCTTTGACACCCCCGATTGCCACCAGCTTATCGGACACCGCAAAATCATTCACCACACGAGATCCACACAATTGTGCAGAAATCACCTTCACCCTCTTCCCACTCGCAATGTCATATATATGAAGCTTCGACCGGGTTCCCACAATCAACTGTTTTCCGTCATTGAAAAACTGAGCACCATAAAAGACGGGAACCGGCACAATTGTGTTCACCGGCTCATTCGCGATTGAGAAAGTTGTAAGCAACTCATGGGAAGCAATGTCGAAGATTTCGACCCCAAATGAACTTTCAATCGTCGTGCCCGATGATACGCTGTCTGCCGCGCTCCGCACCACAGCCTTAGAGTAGTCCCCTCCATTCGATGCGGGTTTATCTTTGGTTGCTTTTTTCTCCTTGGATAACACTTCCGCCATATTGCTCTTAACGCGGGCCCGTTTGGGATGCGTAATATATTTACCTATCCAGGCGAACTGCTTAGAGTCGCGCGAAATGGCCAAGGATCCCGTTCTCCACGGTAGATTTTGCGGGCGAAAGGAGGAAATGGGTTTTCCCGTTTTGGCGCTGCTAAACTGATGGTTATCATTCGAGAGGCACCAGACGACATTCTCACAGATCTCAGTTTTCTCGATCGGAAGATAGACATTTGCACCATCCACGAGACGTGTGGCAAGTCGGCGCAACACGTGCGTCTTTTCGTGGATTTCTCCATCTGCGATTACCTCCAGCCGCACATAAGTTCCCGCCGGTCCCTTAATCTGCTCGACTGCCCTCTTTTCCGAACTTCCCACGACCGACCGCATCGAACCGCTCGGCCCCTCTCCCACGCTGACCAATTCGTCTCCAACGTGGATCTTGCCGTTCTCAGCACACGGGCTACCAGGAGCAATGGCCGATACGAGCAACTTCCCGTTTTTACGTGTGAGCGTTACCCCCACATATCCCGCTACTGATGCGGAACTGTATTTAATCTCAATGCCTTGTTGCATATCCAGCAGTTTTCTACCATAAGTTCCAATCAGAAACGCCCGCGATCCGTCCTTGCTATAGTTCATCGAGATCGGTGTCGTCTTGATCTTGCCGACAATTTCCGCCCCCTGCGACTGCACGATATACGTGCCTTGGCTCGTTGCGACGAGTAACTGCGCCCCGTCCGGAGAAAAGACTATCTTCTTGACCTTTACCGAATAAGCATTAGGGTTTCCAAGCCTTGCCGTATAGTGTTTGACGGCCAAGGCATCTGAACATGCCAAGGAGACGGTACAGATGATGAGATACTGAATAGTTCGAGACATTTTCAAGACTCCTTTTGGTTGGTTTTCAAAATTCTGTTTGTACTAATAGGCAGCCAAATTAGCCGCTCAACTACGAAGCCGGCTTCTATAAAAGGAACATTGTCGGGGTCTGTCACGATTTGGTGAAAAACTGAAAAAGTGACGCAAAAAAGGCTTCCTTTCTCGCGCCAAAGCCCACTGCGAACCATTCAGTGTGGTTCGCGAAGAATTGCCCCAGCCTCGTAAAGTCTTGGCAGGAAAGGGGTTACGAGACATTCTCTCCCGACGCTGCCCTGCCTTAAGAAGATGCGGATTATGCCGTTTATTTCCGCCGTTGCCAACTTGTTTCCGTCGGGACTACCCCCACTTAGTTTCGTGGCGTACCTGCGGGCATCACCTTAGCCGTCTCAGCAGTCTGGGATCTACTGCTTGGCCCAGGCGCTGATCCGACTTCCGCCTTCCCTCTCTTACTCACCATGATTTCGGCCACCCGGAATCCAAGGTAGCAAAAGCGTGAGTCAGCGGAAAAACATCTGCGATTTGCCGACCGGGAGTACAAAGTTGGGAGATGCCAACCGCCACCGCGACCTGCATAGTCCGATCCATTTATCAGACCCTTAGGATCGTTTATCGGCGAGCGAGTGTAATACTTTGATGCGAATATGTCAGCAGTCCACTCCCATACATTGCTGTGCATGTCGTAGAGTCCCCACGCATTCGGCTTCAGTTGTCCAGCCGGGTTGCTACCTGTTGGACTGAAGCACCCGTATTCATGCAAGGTCGTATCGCTGTCTCCGCAGTACCATACCGTAGTGGTTCCCGCACGACAGGCGTATTCCCATTGCGCCTCGGTCGGCAGGTGATACTTGGAGCCTTGCTTCTTAGAAAGCCATAGGCAGAACGCTGTCGCGTCATTCCAGGTCACATTTACGACGGGGTGATCGTCTGTCTGCGGAAAGCCTAAATCAGCATTCCAGACGTACTGCGGACTTTGAGCCTTCCGTCCATGTGCAAGTAAACCCGTACCGCCTCTGCCGTCCTGCTCTGATTCTGTCTTATAGCCCGTCTCCATCACAAACTGACGAAACTGGCCCCGAGTGACTTCGTGACGGCTGAGACGGAACGGCTTGGTGATCTGTACCCGGTGCAGCAGTTCTTCTTGTCGAATCAAGTCGATGTCCTCCCGCTTGACAACTCCCTTGTTTAGGGGAGCCTTCACTTTTTCCAGGAAGCGGTCCTGTTCCGCTTTGCTAGAGCCCATCATGAATTCGCCCGGCGGAATGAGCACAAATCCCATCTTCACTCCGCTTGAAAGCTCGACGTCCCGCTCGACGGGCTCGACAATATAGTCGGCCCAGGCCTGTTGATACTTCTTCGCCTGCTCGGCGTCGAAAGGGCTATTGGCAAGCGAAGGTACCTGAGCAGTGTCACGATCCAATTCAGCTTGAATTGTGGGACGTACTTCAATTCTACATTGACGCAGCGCCTTACGCAGCTTTTCCACACCTTCGGCTGTTACTTTCGCATTGGTGAGTACCAAAAACCTAAGACCTTTTATTTTGGCTAGATGCAGCAAGCTCTCGTCGGTGACACGTGCGCCAAAAGTATTTATGATACGCAGGTTCCGAAATTCAGCCAAATTGACCAGCCCCTTGTCGGTCACGGATGCGTTGAGCCAAATAGACTCGATTTTCTCTAATGGCTTGAGACGTTCAATTCCAGTATCGTCAACTTTTGTCTCTCGTATATCAATTGCACACAATTGCTCCAAAGCCAGAAGATGCTCCATGCCGGCGTTGGTAACCCTTGTTCCGTTGACATGCAACTCTTTCAAGCGGTGCAGCTTTGCTAGATGGATAAGCCCATCATCGGTAATACCCGTAAAACCGATGTTCAGATTCTCAAGGTTTGATAATGTCGATAATTCGCTCAACCCATCATCGCCGATTTGCGTGCCGAGCAATCTAAGAACTCGTACAGAAATTACTTTCCGGTTTTCGTCCTCGGCTTGATAGTA
>CAZISU010000376.1:0-6192 GCA_964541935.1 uncultured Planctomycetaceae bacterium
AAGAATTCTGCAATCTCTTGGGGGGGAAATGCTTGCAATCGTTACATCACCTGATAAGTTAAACTCGTGCCGTTTGGGTTGGTCCCCCGCATGAGCAGGAGCTTAAACGGCTACGAGGCAAACGGTAAGTGAATGATGGGTATGTTGCCCATTGATTCCGCACTTCAATTGTTCATCACAGGAGAAGGCATGATGTTACGAGTAACGAGTTTTTTGGCGATGTTATTTTACTTGTGCCGTTCAGCGGATAATTACCTCCGAATGGTTCCGGAACCCGTGAACGGTTACCCCGAGAGGTGCTCGATGAAGATTCCCATGGCGGCATCGCTGTGCGCCTCTCTACTGGCATCATCGCCGCTTATCGCTGATGTTCTGTTCACTGATTTTGACACTGCCGTTCCCTCGCAGTTCACGGGACAAATCAGTCTTGAATCCGTCGATGCCTTCGCGGGACTCGGGCTGCCCGGCAACCAGTTTGGAGGGCAATTCCTTAGGAACGGCGGCATAGGCGACCCGGCTCCCGCTACCGTACTAACACTGACAAACTTGCCTAGTCATGTCAGCGTTGACTTAAGGTTCCTTCTTGGGACTATTAACACCTGGGATGGTTTTGAGTCTGGCTGGGGTCCCGATTCGTTCAACGTGAGAGTGGATGGAACGACCGTGTTTTCCGAAGTATTTGCTCAGCGTACGGGGACCACAGATTACAATCCTCCAGCAGGCGTGTACCTCGGTGATGTTCATGCATCAAACCCTCAGTGGGGTTCATGGCTTTGGTGTCGTGGCTATGACATGGGACTTGAACCCAGCTTTCTAGAAATCCCACATTCGGCAAGTACTCTGACCGTCGAATTTTTCGGCAGCGGTCCCAACTACAATCCGATTGACCGCGACGAATCCTGGGCAATCAACAATCTCCGAGTTTCACTAACGGTACCCGAGCCCTCTACTTTCAGCCTGCTGGGTGTCGGTATTATTGTTGTTCTAACATCTGCTTGGCGAAAACGTCGTTAGCAATTACCACGTCGCTACGCTTGCCCCGGCCTACTATTCTGCCGCTCTTGTTTTGTCAATCCGGCTCGACGTGGATTACTACTCGGCCCAGGTGTGGTATCTCGGCTCGGAGGAAGCTTTCCAGGCGTTGTGTTAGTTCGTGGGCTTGGGTGATGGGGGTTTGGGGTTCTAGGGTGCAGTGGAAGGATACGTGTAGTTCGCCGGCTACGGTTTGGACTTTCAGGTCGTGGGTTTGGAACCTTTTGGTTTCTGTTTGCGCGAAGCGGCGGATGGCGTTTTTGATTTGAGTCGTTTGCTTTGGGGCGTCATCGGCCGTGCTGGCCTTGAGGCCGGGTTGCGTGTGGCCGACGGGTTCGATGTGGGTGACCACGGACGTAAGCTCGGGCATGGTTTGGCGGAGATCGTTTTCGAAGTCGGTGGCCTGGCGATGGGCTTCTTCGAGTTTGAGGGTATCGTCGACCTCGATGTGCAGTTCGACCGAGCGGCCGTCGGGTTGGTCGAGCACGCGGATGCCGTGGGTTTCGAGGCCGTGTCGGGCGGCGCAAACTCGAATGGCCGCGAAGAGATCGTGTTCGGATAAACCACCCGGCTCGACGTGGATAATTACGTCGGCGTTGGGTAGGACGGTGCGGACGGCGGCCTCGGCACGGTTGGCCAGTTGGTGGGCGCTTTCGAGTCGAGCGGTGCAGTCGACCGTGAGGGTGACGTCGGCGAAGAAGAGCGGGCCGCCGCGCCGCAGCCTGACGCGGCGGACTTCTTCGACGCCCTCAACGGCGGCGGCCACTTCGGTAACCGCGTCGTGCATGCCCGGCGGAACCCGGTCCAAGAGATCGTCGATTGCGCGCCGTCCCAGTCGGATACTGACCCAAACCACAATCACGGCTACGCCCAAAGCGGCCACGGCGTCTGCTTTTTTCAGCCAGGGCATATCGACGACGGTGGCCAGGCTAACGCCCAGCAGGCCGAGTAGCACGACGAACGAGGAGAGGATATCGGTGGAGAAATGCAGAGCGTCGGCCTCAAGGGCTTGGCTGTCGTACTTCTTAGCAACCCGATCCAATGCCCTCCAGCGCGAAAAATCGACAACGATGGAAATAAGCACCACACCGTAAGCCCAGACATTGGCATGCACCACGACATTCTCGGCGAACAGTAGCCGGTGTCCGGCCTCGTAGAAGATCCAGACGCAGGTGGCCAGAAGCAAGAGCGTTTCCAAGAGGGCCGAAAGGTTTTCGAACTTGCCGTGACCATAGGTGTGCTCGCGGTCGGCCGGGCGTGACGACATTTGAACGGCCCAGAGCGTTATGCTGGCCGCCACGAAGTCGAGCCCCGAGTGCAGGGCCTCGGAGAGGATGCCCAACGAGTTGGTGGAAATTCCCACAACCAGTTTCATGGACACCAGTAAAACAGCGGCCGCTACCGACGATATGGCAACGATGCGTTTCTCGCGATTGGCCTGGGGCGAGTTGTTTGGTAGAGTGTCGGTGGTTTGGGTCATTGGAGTATTATTATCCTTAAAGCTCGAACAGGTATCCGCTTTTAGAAAGTCGGCGGTATTTTTTCTCGTTGAAGCGATACAGGCGGGCGGCTCGATGGGCTACGTCTTGCTGTGTCTCGTTGGTTTCTTCCACAAAACCCATGGCCAGAACCTTGCGGCGGAAGTTGCGCTTGTCGAGGGTGCGTTGGAGGATCGTTTCGTATAGGTGTTGCAATTGGCGGAGGGTGAATTTCGTCGGCAGCAGTTCGAAGCCGATGGGCTGGTAGCGGACCTTGCCCTTGAGGCGTTGGTGGGCCGCCGCTAGAATTTCGGCATGGTCGAAGGCCAGTTCGGGCGGATCGGCCGCGGCGAACCAGCCCACGCCGCGTGCGTCGGTGGCCGCTTGCACGCGGTGGTCGCGGATGTTGACCAGTGCGTAATAGGCCACGGTCACCACGCGCTCGCGCGGGTCGCGGTCGACCACGCCGAAGGTGAAAAGCTGTTCGAGAAAAACCTTTCCCAGGCTGGTCTCTTCGGTGAGTTCGCGCTGGGCCGCAACCTCGATCGTTTCGTCTATTTCCACGAACCCGCCGGGCAAGGCCCAGCTTCCGACAAAGGGCTCGCCGCCGCGCTCGATTAAGAGAACCTTGAGATCCTCGTCGTCTAGCCCGAAAACGACACAATCCACGGTCAAGGCCGCTCGGGGGTATTTGTATGTGTGTGGCATTTTAGAGGTGTCAGGTGTCAGGTGTCAGGTGTCAGGTGTCAGGTGTCAGTAGTGCAACGAACTCGTCCAGTTCGCCCAGTTCACGCTGAAATCCTCCCGAGAGGATGGGGAAGCGGCACCAGGTTTTGGGGTCTAGGTTTTCGTCGTCGAGGTGGAACGAGGGCGCGTATCGCTCACGTTTCCACTGGTTTCGGCACCACAGCCGGAAGAATCGCCGCACCCATTGGTGCAATTGTTCGATGCTGTAGCCAACGGCCGTGTTTTCGCCGAATTGCGATCGCAGCAGCCGAAAGACCTCGACGGGCGCTAGCTTGTCGCGAATGGCGGCCCGTTCGGCCACGTCGAGGACTTCGTAGGGCATGAGGTCGTCTTCGTCTGTTTGGCCGGCCTCACCCGGTCGCAGCTCGGCGGTGGGCTCCAGGCAATTGACGGCCGCGAGGGCGGAGATGGGGTACAGGCCCAGCGGCCCGTGCTTTTCGAGCCAAACCAGCCAGTGTCGCAAAAATGCCTTGTCGATTCCGGCGATGGGGCTTAGTCCGCCGCACGTGTCGCCGTCCATGGTGGCGTAGCCCACGGCCGCCTCGCTACGGTTGCTGGTCGCCAGCAACAAGGCGCCTTTGACGTTTGCCAGAAGCCACACGCTGGGGCCACGCACGCGGGCTTGGATGTTTTGCAAGGCCACGTCGTCTTTTTCCCAAGTCAACTCGCGGGCCAAAACTTGCTCGATGCCGGAAACGTAGCCCTCGACCCAATCGTCTATTTCCAAGCACGACATTTTTGCGCCCAGGGCCTCGGCCACCGCGGTGGCGGCGTCGCGGGTGGTCTGGCTACTGTTTTTCGAGGATTGGTAAACGCAGTGCAAAAGCCGTTCGGTCAGGCGGCGTGGCGATTCCGCCGTTGCTAGTTCTGGGATGTGGGAGAGCGATTTTATGAAGGCTTCGCCGCCGATCTCGTCACAAGCAAGCGCCGTCATCAGAGACACCAAACTGGCAACGGTCGACGAATCAGCCCCGCCGCTGAGGCTGACCACGAACCCACGCGAGCGGCTCTTGCGCAAGTAATCGAAAAGCCCAAGCCCGACCGCGCGAGTGAATTCTTCTTCCTTGACGTGCCGGCTGCTTTGCCAGGCCGCCGCCTCGGGGTGCGGAGTTTCCGGTTCGATGTCGGGCCAGGCGAAATCACAACTCACCAGAGTGCGAACTTTGTGAGCGGAATCGCTGCCTTGCGGAATATCTGTGGTTTCAGTGATTCCGGGTTGAAAGTTGGCCGACCTGGCGCGTGCCATGCGCGTTGCCGTGGCGTCGATGACAGCCGTTGTCAGGTGAAATGGCGCGAACGACAAACGGGGGCCTTCTGCCAGCAGTCGTCCGGACGAGGCCACCAAAGCGCCACCGTCGTAGATCGAACGGCCCGCCTCGTTGCCCAGCAGGTTGGCGAAAACATAGCCCACGCCAAAGGCCCGCGAACCTTCGAGCACGAGCCGCTTGCGGGTTTCGGCCTTGCCGAAGGCGAAATGGCTGGCACTGGGGTTAAGAATAATGTCGACGCCGTCGAGCGACATGCGGCCGGCAGGGCGGTTGGCTACCCAGGCCTCTTCGCAAATCTCGAAACCCAGCTTCACGCCCGAGCAATCGAAGACCATGTCGCCGATGGGATATTCTTGGCCTTGCAAATTAACCGTGTCGCAAACACCCTCGGGCCAGGCCTGAAACCAACGCGGTTCGTAATGCAAACCGTCGCCGGCCAGGAAGCGTTTGGCGGAAAAACCGGCGATGTGGCCGTCGACCACCAGGGCCGCCGTGTTGTACAGGCGGTTGCGATGTAACAGCGGCAGACCCAGGCTGACGATCATGCCTTCAGTTGCGGGCAGGATTTCGTGCAAAAGCTCGATTGCCGTCCGCGCCAGACTTTCGCTCTGGAAAGCGTCCTCGCACCCGTAGCCGCAAATACACAGCTCGGGCAGGCACAAGAGACTAACCTGCTGGGCCCGGGCAGCCTCGATGGCGCTAAGTATGTTCTGCTTATTGCCGGGCCAATCCATGGGTGTTTGGTTTAACACGGCCGCCGCAACTTTGACGCGGGTCATTCTTCGGGATCCTTTTCTTGGTGTGAGCTATGAGCTATGAGCTATGAGCTATGGGCTGTGGGCTGTGGGCTGTGGGCTGTGGGCTGAATGGCACGGATATTTGATGATTTGCGATACTACTGTTGTGGTCTCGTATACTAACCCCCCAAACGCAAGTGAAGATCGAACACCACTCCATCCTCGCTTGCGCTTCGGGTTAGTATTGGCGTCACTCTATCCTCTCTTCACTATTTCCGGAGCCAACGCTCCTTGCCTTGAGGATCAGTTCTGTCTTTCGCTCGTGTAATGCCTCTTCTAATCCGGCCGGATACTCATGGGGGTTTTCGAAGCGTTTTACGCCGGTGTGGAACATGTCTAGTTGTTCGGCGGCGCGACGGCGGCTTTCTTCCAGCGACGGGGTTTGGTAAACGCGTTTGCCTTCGCGGAACAGTGGTACTAACAGGTCTTCGCCCTGGTCGAAGGTCGCTATCCTCTTTCGGCGCGTGGCATCGGCCGGATCGACTATCGTGCAGGTGTTCTGAGGCAGTGCGTTTTGTGTATCGTAGATTACATCGCCCACGGCTTCTCCATTATCGCGACAGCGGCGTACCTGCAAGATTCCCGGGCTGGAAACTTTCACCGACTGTTCCGAAACTTTTACGCAATCGCGCCAGGGCCCGTCGTTGTCGCGCACGGCGGATAGCTTATAGACGCCGCCCAAGGCCGGCTGATCGTGGGCTGTGATCAAACGAGTTCCCACTCCCCAGACCGAAATTTTGGCGCCTTGGCTTTTGAGGCTGGTGATAAGATGTTCGTCGAGATCGTTGGAAGCGACGATTGCGGCATTTTCGAATCCGGCCTCGTCCAGAATCCGTCGGGCTTCGATGCTCAAATAGGCCAGGTCGCCGG
>CAZISU010000377.1:0-6188 GCA_964541935.1 uncultured Planctomycetaceae bacterium
ATGTTGATGCCACATTTTTTCTACTTCGACGTCGCCGAACAGACCGTTTGCGCATTCGACATATCGTTTGCGATACTCTTCCTTCGAGTTCTTTAACTGGAAAACCGTTTTGTGCAACCTCGGGAAAATGAATTTGAAATTGCCGACATCCAGCAGCGAGAATATGTGCCTTCGCGGAACGGTAATGATAATCTTACCGCCGGGTTTCAAAACCCTGTTGAGTTCGAGCAAAATACTGTTTTGATCGTGAATGTGCTCTATAACATCAAGAATGCTGACCGAGTCAAACGAATCATCATCGAAGGGTAAGCGGGCCCCTTTTTCAATCGAACGCAACGAAATATTTTCGGGCATGTCTTTCAAAGAGTTGATCGTGTTTTTATTGAGATCAACCCCGACTCCCTCTCGAATCACGCCGCTAAGTGCAAGTTCCTTGAGTATTTTTCCATCGTAAGCGCCGTAGTCCAAGTGTCTGCCGGCAGTGGAAAGGTTCAGTTTTTCCCACAGAAAACCATAGCGATTTACGCCAAAAGGGTTCTCCGCACTAACGTTGGTTTTCATGCTGCTTGCCAGGACTCGCGCTGGAGGATCGTGTCGCAGGCTTCGCAGACATCGTCCGTGGTGATGGCTTCCATCAGTTCGCTCGATGCGCCGCGGCGTTCGCGGCTGCTGCCTTCGAAGGTTGCGTTTTGGATGGCTATATGTTTGGGGCCGTAGGGGCCGTTGCGTTCGGCGGGCATGGGTCCGAAGAGTCCGACCGAGGGTACGCCCACGGCTACGGCTAGGTGCAGCGGGCCGGTGTCGGAGCCGACGAAGAGTTGCGCGCGGCGGACAACGGCGGCCAGTTCGGGCAAGGTTGTGGGCGGGGCGATGCGGGCTTTGCCGCCGGAGCAGGACACGATCGTGGCGGCGTCGGCCTTTTCTTTGTCGCCGGCCCAAACCACCAAGCTGGGCATGCGCCAATGTTCGCCCAGATACTTGGCCACTGCGCCGAAGCGCCGGGGTGGCCAGAGTTTCGACGGCCAGCCGGCTCCGGGATTGATTACGGCGAAACCGTCCTGGAAATCCAACTGGTGGATCGTACGGTCGGCCTCGAGTGCGGCCATGGGTTGTTCGGGCAGATTGAAACCAACTTGCGGCTGATGGATGCCTAACGGCCCGAGCAGACGCAGGTTGGCGTCGATAACGTGCGCGTCGGGCGCAACAACCAGTTCGGTGTTGAGCCACGGGCTCAGTTCGCGGCCCTTTTCGTCGCCGAAGCCGATGCGGCGTCGGCAACCCGAAAGCCGCGCGGCGATGGCGCTTTTGCTGAGCCCTTGCATGTCGATGGTCACCTGGGGCGCAAGGTCCCGTAGCTTGCGACGCAGCCGCCAAACCTCCGCCGGCGACTTGAGCCAGCCGCGGGGTACGACGATTAGCTCGTCGAGCAACTTATGCCCTTCGAGCAGCTTGGCACCGACACGTTCGGCCAGCCAACTGATATGCGCGTGGGGGAAACGCTCGCGCAAAGCACACAGCACGGGCATGCCGTGAATCACATCGCCGATCGCACTGAGCCGCACAATCAAAATCCTCGGCGATCGTCCTTGATCTCCTACTAGATTATTCACCACCCGCTCCATCAGTAGGGTGCGTGCTCGCACGCACCTTTTGTGTTTTCATCGGGTATCCCCGATAGTTAAACCTCACACTATATATAACAGTGGCGGTATTATAGTTCCCCCAGCCGAATTCCCCCAAGAGACATTTTCGTATCTATTAGAAGAAAGCTCGGAGAAATCGAGTAAACGCAGGAAACTCCTACTGCCGAGGCTCGATCTCGTCTAAAATGACAGGGGGAAGCTGCGGAAACGCGGGGGTTTGGTGACTATAGGGTGTGTTTGCGCACACTAACCCGAAGCGCAAGCGAAGGGATACGCTCCCCAGCCCTTCGCTTGCGCTTCGGGTTAGTATTTTATGCCCAGAGATAAAATATCAATGCCACTCAATTTAGCAATCTTATATCAATGAAACCTCACGACGAAATCAGTTGCACCCCCCTGCCGATGACACCCGACGAGGTGGCCGAGCGGGGTTGGGACGCCGTCGACGTGGTTTTCGTGACTGGCGACGCTTACGTCGACCACCCTAGCTTCGCCATGGCACTGCTGGGCCGACACCTGCAAAGCCATGGCTATCGAGTGGCAATTCTCAGCCAGCCCGACTGGCGGTCGTGCGAGGCGTGGCGAATGTTTGGGCGGCCGCGGATCTGCTTCGCCGTCAGCGCCGGCAACATGGACTCGATGATTAACCACTACACGGCCAATCGCAAGGTCCGCAACGACGACGCTTATAGCCCGGGCGGTCGCATCGGGCGTCGTCCGGACCGGGCCACGTTGGCCTATTGCCAGCGCTCGCGCGAGGCCTACCGCGACGTGCCCGTAGTGACCGGCAGCGTCGAGGCCAGCTTGCGACGGCTGGCGCACTACGACTATTGGAGCGACAAGGTCCGCCGCTCGATTATCATGGACGCCAAGCCCGACCTGCTGGTTTTCGGCATGGGCGAGCAGCCGCTTTTGCAAATCGTGCGAGGGTTAGAGTCGGGCAAAAGCGTGGCCGAGCTGCGTGACCTGCCGGGCGTGGCCTATCGACTGGGCGGCAACGACACGTCCGTGCTGGTCGAAGAAATCGAAAAACGCCAATCATCGGCCAAATCGAGCGAACGGGCGGATACCATACTATTGCCCAGCTACGAGGAAGTCTCGTCGGATCCGGCGGCTTTCGCACGCATGACCCGTATCGCCCATTTGGAAACCAACCCGCACAACGCCCGTCGGTTGGTGCAACTTCACGGCGGCGAGGCGGTGGTCGTCAACCGGCCGTGCATGCCCTTGCCGGAAACCGCGATGGACCGGCTCTACGGGCTACCGTTCACACGTCGTCCGCATCCGTCATACGGGGGCGAGAAGATTCCTGCCCACGAAGTAGTGAAGGACTCGATCCAGATCATGCGCGGCTGCTACGGCGGCTGCACGTTCTGCTCGATCACAGCCCACGAAGGGCGTATCATCACCAGCCGCTCGCGGGAATCGATCCTGGCCGAGATCGGACGCATGGCGGCCGACACCAAATTTCACGGCACGGTCAGTGACATCGGCGGGCCGACCGCCAATATGTATCGCACGGGCTGTACGCGGCCCGAGGTGCAAAAAAATTGCCGCCGCGCGAGCTGCCTGCATCCCAAAATCTGCAAACTGCTGGGAACCGACCACGGGCCGCTGCTCGAACTAATGAAACTCTGCCGCACGCAGCCCGGCGTTAAGCATGTGTTTGTGGCCTCGGGCGTGCGCATGGATCTGGCCAACCGCAACGCGGCCTACATCGACGAATTGGCCGCCCATCACACGGGCGGGCACCTCAAGGTCGCGCCCGAGCATACCGACCCCGCGGTTTTGCAACTGATGGCCAAGCCGCCGCTCGCGGTGTTCGAAGAATTCGCCCGCCGCTTCGAAAAGGCATCCTCAAAAGCCGGTCGGCCGCAATTCTTAGTGCCCTACTTCATCGCCGCCCACCCCGGCAGCGACCTGCCGGCCATGATCGACGCGGCCTTGTTCCTCAAGCGAAGCGGCTACCGCATCGAACAGGTGCAGGAATTCCTGCCCGGCCCGTTCGACATCGCCACCTGCATGTACCACACGGGCATCGACCCCATGAGCGGAAAAAAGGTCTATGTCGCCAAGGGGCAGCGCGAGCGTCGCATGCAAAAGGCACTATTGTTGTTCAATAAGCCGGAGAATTACGCCCTCGTGCGCGAGGCCCTGGAGCAAGCCGGGCGCGAGGATCTGATCGGCACAGGGCCCGACTGCCTGATCTCATCCCGTAGGCCCCGGCAGGCACAGACCAAGGCCGACCCACGCAATACCGGCCGGCAAAAGACGGGCTATCGTCCGCATCGGAAATCGAAGAGGCCGCGGCGATGAGCACGTTTCACTGTTGTTATTATGTATACTAACCCGAAGCGCAAGCGAGGGACCTTGATGTTTTCCCTGGCTTTCCGGCCCTTCGCTTGCGCTTCGGGTTAGTATTTTTCAAAAACAGGAGACACTTGTGAGATTAAATTTCCTTCAGCTTATTCGTATGGTTTTGCTGGTTATACTGGGGTGTTGGTGCAATGTTTCGCCCTGTTCGGCCGACGACCGGCAGCCTGATTCCCAGGTCCAACGGTCGGACGCCGCGTCGGTTCCTTTGTTTTCCTTCGGCGTGGCTGCCGATGTGCAGTACGCCGATAAGGCAATGAGCGGGGCTCGGGATTACCGGCAATCGGTTATTTCACTGCAAGGGGCCGTAGGTGATTTGAACACCTGGGGCCTGAGTTTTGTGATTCAGTTAGGAGATATCATCGACGGGAACGATACGCCCGAAAAACTCACGCCGATCTCGAATTGGTTCTGAACGAGTTCGACTTCCTCGAGCCGCGTTTGTATCACGTCGTCGGCAACCATTGCCTTACGGCGGGCCGCGAGGAATTACTGAAGAAGTTGCAGTTGAAGCGAGCGTACTATAGCTTTAATCCCAAAGAATCTTCCCGTTGGCTAATGATTGTGCTCGACGGAAACGATGCCGGCTACGGTGTTCTCGGGAAAAAGCAACTGGCCTGGCTGCGCAACGTCATGGCGCAGGCCGCGAAAGCCCAGCAGCGTGTGATCGTCTTCAGCCACTTCGCGTTGCTAAAATCAGCGGCCGCGCATCACCGCATGGCGAAGCCCCAGCCCGTGCTGCAAATCTTGGACAAGCACGACTGCGTGGCGGCATATTTCGCTGGCCACGATCATAGCGGCGGTTACGCCACACGTAAGGGCGTACACCACGTGACTTTTCACGGCATGGTGGAAGCGACCAAGAAAAACGCGTACGCAATCGTGCGTGTCTATCCACGCCGACTTGAAATCAAAGGCGTAGGCAAGGAGCCTTCGCGACGGCTGGAATAGACTAAATAGGAACGGGGATCTGGATGCCGGTTAAGAGTCCTTTCATCCTCTGGTCCGTTATCGTTTCCAGCACCACGCCTCGCACAATCTCGCAGTGGCGTTTCCACTGTAAATGGTTTTCTGTAGCTGGGCAATCAAACCACCCATCTCAGTATTTTCATCAAAAATGCTTGACAAGGGCGTAATGCTTCGTTATATATGACATTATCTGTTATGTTTCCGTGTTTCCGTATTCCCGTATTGTGAGTTTCCCGGAAAGGGGTAAATAATGAGGCAGTGCAATCTTGTGGCCGCCGCTTTCGGCGTTTTTTTCATCACGCTTTCGTCCGTCTGGTTTGGACACTCAACAGCCGAGGCCGCCGTCTACCGCTGGGATAACGGTGAGTTTTTTGTCGAGACCGATCCTCTTCCCGGAGCCGACTTTCAGGATGCAAACCTCGGATATGCGGACTTGGCTGGAGTTGATTTGACTGCCGCAAGGTTTTCAAGAGCAACGCTGGCCAATGCCGACCTGACCGATGCCAGTTTCGCATATGCAAAATTGGACGGAACCAATTTCCTCGACGCCTCGATCAAAGGTATCGATTTGAGTAATACAACCAGCCGTGGATTTACTGCCGAACAGTTCTATTCTACAGCGAGTTACAAAAGTGGTGATCTTGGTGGGGTGCCTGTGTATTTTGACACAACAACACCTGCTTCGACACCATCGGGAACATCGACTTTTCTATTTGGCCAGCAGAGGGGCATTACCCTCGACGACAACAACATGACTGGCTGGAACTTTTCTGGGATCAATATAACACTGGCTTCGTTGAAGAATTCCAATTTAACCGGTGCGAATCTGCGAGGAGTTACAGCCTGTCATGCCCGGTTTGATAATGCAAATTTATCGAATGCCGATATTAGCGAAAGCCAGTTGTACTGTGCAAAGTTCGATAATGCTGTCCTAGATCATTCTGACATGAGCAATTGTAATTTATCGGCAGCGAATTTCCGCAACGCCGTTCTCACCGGCACTAATTTCAGTGGAAGCCAGATGAGATCCATCCAATTGAGCGGAGCCGACCTGACCGCCGCCAATCTGACATCTGCTGATCTCGAAGGTGTCTGCTTCACGCAAACTACCTTAACTGACGCCGAATTTACCGACGCAAGCATAGAACGTTATAATGGCCTGGGAAATTAGGGCGCGTCAATAAGGTGAATTCGCAGAAGGTC
>CAZISU010000378.1:0-6176 GCA_964541935.1 uncultured Planctomycetaceae bacterium
TGGCCATGTCGCGTGCGCGTGCGCAGGTTTCGACATAGGGGGTCTCCCCTTCGGTGCAACATGAAGCGTCTAAAAGCAAATCCGGTAGTCTACCGTTTTTCTCACCCCGCATTACCGCGAAACCTCGTAAAAACAAGGGTTTCTTTGCAACGTCTTGCAAAGGCTGCCGATAAGAGTAAAATCGCGTTAAACCCCGAGAAAAATAGGCTTTTCGGCGTGTATTTAGTTGGCTCTCACACGGTAGAAGTCACAGGTTCGAGTCCCGTGCCGCCCCACATGGACCTTTGTATAGGTCCGCGAGACCCCGTTTCCTTCAAGGTTTACGGGGTTTTTGCTTTTCTTGTGTGGAGTTATGCGCGATGTCTCGTGTGCGTGCTACGCCGCATTTTGCGCCACGTCTTCACCGGCCTGAATCGCGGTGTCTACTGCTTTCTGGAAGTGCTCCTCGGTCACTTGCAGGTAGTGCCGCTTGAGCGATTCGGCGAAAAGCTCTCCGTTGACGTAGGGCAGTTCGGCCAGTTCTTCGAGGAGGTTTTTCTGTCGCTTGTCTTTGGGCCGATTGAGCGTCTGGAAGAACTGGGCGATTTGCGGGCCGAGGTCCGAGCCGTCGGGCTTGGTATGGTTTTCGAGGAAGAGTTGGAAGGAGTTGCGATCGAAAATGCCCGTGTCTTCGGCAAAGAGGCAGAAGAGGACGCGGACCAGGAGTCGTTCGAGTTCGTGGCCCGAGTAGCCACCGGCTTCGAGCGCGTCGCGCAGGTCGCCCATGATGCCGACGGCCTGGAGGTTGATGGGGTCTTCCTGTTCGAGCTTGTGCTGTTTGTAGCCGCCGGGTATGAAGGCGAAGAGGTTGATGTGTAAATAGTATCACGGGGATGTAGTATAGGTCAAGGTGTAACTCGGGGCATGGTCGGGTGTGCAGAGGAATGCGAGAGGATGGAGAGTTAGCGGGAGTAGGGTGAGGCGTTACGCTTGAGGTGCTCTACAATTTTGAGACAGGATTAACGGGATCAGACAGGATTAAAGTTTTAAGCCAGGGGCTCGTGAAGAGGGGGATATTATTACAGAAGGAAAGGAAGGCAGGGAAGGTGAGGGGGCCGCCGTTGGGGCAGTTGTAGATGGGGGAAATAAACTCACGCAAAGGGGATAGGGAAGGGATGGACGGGACGCTGATTTTCGCTGATTGACGCTAATCGTTGTTGAACGGTCAAGTGTATGCGACGAAACCTTTTCAGGGGTTATGTTGTGGGGCACATGCTTACCCCGGGTAGCCGCTCGCGCGGCAACCCGGGGCTATATCATGAAAGCCCTTTGGGCTAATGATTTATGCCAATGCGTGAGTAATGCGTGAGTGCTGAAGCTGTAATGCCGTTATGGTAGCAGTCTTGCTTCGAGCCAATTGGCGTGGTCTTGTTGGTCGGCGCGGTCGCCGAAGTCTATGATGAGGTCTAGGCGACGGGCGGCGGGGATGTCTATGCTGATGGGGGTTGGGGCGTCTTGGCCGCGGACGATTTGGCCGGTGTATTTTTTTTGGCCGTCGACGTATACACGGAAACGGACGCTGCCGCGGCCGGCGGTGGAGTCGTCGATTGCGGTGGAGGCTTGGAATTTTGAGTAGGGTTTGTCGAGGAGGTATGTGAGGCGGGCGGAGCTGTGCATGCCCAGGCCTTTGATGAAGAGGCGTCCGTGGGAGCGGAGGCGTCCGCCGGTTGCGTTTCGGTCGATGCCGTAGGGCCAGGGCAGTTGCAGGTAGGGGATGTGTCGGTATTCGGCCGCTTGGAGGTCGGATAGATAGGTTGCCTGGGGGCCGATGGGTTGTAGGAAGACGAGTTCGTCGGGTGATGTGTGCCAGGTGGTTTTTTGGGTTGGGGTTGGGGTTGAGTCGTGGGAGAGTGAGAGGGTGAGTTTTTTGGCGTCGAGTTCGAGGCGGCTGACCAGCAGGAGGCTGCCGTCGGCCAGGCCCAGCCAGGCTTTTATGGCAGAAGGGGCGGCAGTCGAGGGGGGCGAGTTTTCACACGGGGCGTTTCTGAGAGGGGGTGTGAAGCGGATGGCCTCGACGCGGCTGAGGTCTGTTGTGATGGGGCCGACTTCGGTTTGCATGCGGACGTTTTGGTCGTCGACGCTGAGGATGCGGCCGGTAAGTTCGTCGCCGTTGAGGAGACGGATGCGGCCTGTTGGTTGGGCACTGCTGGACAAGCCAGTAGTGGCACCCGGGGCATTGTTGGACAAGTCGGCAGTGGCACCCGGTGGGGTGTTTGAGGTTAGGTTATTTGTGGCGGAGGTCCAGTCCAAGAGGCGGTCGGAGTCGGCCGTGTCGACAGGTAGCTCGAAGACCAGACCGGCGAGCAATTCGCGGGGGACGGTGACGTCGCCGAAGAGGGCGGACTCGACTGTGGCGGTTGTGCCGTCGAAGCTGATGGCGTCTGCCCGTAAGATGCCGCCGTTGGCAAGGACGACGAGGGGTGCGCGTTTTAGCGTGGCTGGTCGGCCCCAGCGGAGCAGGTCGGCGGCGGGGATTTTTTTGTATTTAGCGTCTGTTTCGAACGTGAGGTTCCAGTTTTTGTCGGCGGCGATTAGTTTGGCGGCGAGCGGCTGGGATTCGAGCGGCTGGGCGTCGAGGAGGATTGCTTGGGGCAGGTTTCGAGGCTGGGTTTGGAGCGGGTTGTTTTGAGCGAATGCGTTTTGGGTAGTGGGGGCGGTGCAGAGGGCTATTGTTGCAAGGAGTAGGATGTGGGTTGTGAAGTGACGGATGTGTAGACGGGTGTATAGACGGGGGGTAGAAAGGAGGGCGAGGTTAAATGTTCCTCGCTTGCGCTTCGGGTTAGTGTGGGGCATGGATAAAAGGCCCTTCGCTTGCGCTTCGGGTTAGTGTGGGGTATGGATATTTGTTATCGTTGGAAGATGGGCAGGGTTCCGTTGGGCATTTGCAGGACAATGCAGGCCATGGCGGTGGCATAGTCGCTGGAGAAGGCTGCTTGCCATGAGCCGTCTTTGCCTTGGCGTGAGATCATGTCGTCGCGTACGGCCGTGTACCATGTTTGCCAGGCTGGGCCGCCGGCGTGCCACATTGCCTGGACGGCGTAGTATTGGCCGTAATAATAGTATGCCACCTGGCCGGACGCGCTTTTTTTGGGCAGGAATTTCATGAGATATTCGTTGCCCTTGGTGATTTCGGGGCCTTGGTATATGCCGGCGCTGTAGAGTGCAACGACACCGGCGGCCGAGCGAGGGAAGAGGCTCTCGCCGCCTTGGCTGAGCATGTACATGAACCCGCCGTCGGGGTTCTGGCTGCGTTTGACGTATTGGATGCAACTGTCGACGGTTTGCTTGGGTACGTGGATGCCGGCGTTGCGGGCAGCGCGGAGGGCCATGATCTGGCAGATAGTGACGGAGATATCGGCATCGGCGCGGACGGGCTGGTATCGCCAGCCGCCTTGGTTGTTTTGAGTGTTGACGATAAGCTTGACCGCGGCGACAAGTTTTTCGCGTAGTTGGGGGCGGGCGGTCATGCCGTGGCATTCGGCTAGGAAGAGGGTGGCGAAGCCGTGGCCGTACATGGGGCCGCGACTTGTGGCTCCGGGTGCGACGATGAGGCCGCTTTTTTGCGAACAGGACAAAAGGTAGTCGATGGATTTTGAGATTTGCGCGCCGTAGGGGCCGCGGTCGGGCGTGCTCCCGCTGGACATCATGGCCATGCCGGCCAGGGCCGTTACGGCGACGTTGCCGCGGAAGTTGCCCGAGCCGAAGGAGCCGTCGTCGTGTTGGCGTGAGGCGAGGACGGCGAGGCCGCGGTCGATTGACTTTTGGGCCGCGGGGGTGATGAGCTTGGCGGAGTTTTGGTCTGGGGTTTGGTCGGGGTTTTGGACTTGATTTTGATCGGGCGTTGTCGGTTCGTTGGCCGGGATAGGGGATGCGGCGATGCAGAACGCTAGGGTGACGATTGCGAGCGATATGGTTAGCTTTTTGTTTTGCATGAGTTGGGTGGGGTTATGGGTTTTCAGGGGTCGCAATCGTGTTTGCTTCTCGCAAGCCCTTCGGGCTAACAAACTTATGTAAAGCTGCCAATTCCGGCCCGAGGGCATAATTTAATCTTCTTTATCCTCTGATAGACGTTTATAGTACTCTTCGATCATCTGTTCGTATTCGGGTAAGAATTGCTCGACGGGGTACTGTAACATTTGCTCACGGTCACGCTCGGGAAGTTCGCCCCAGAGTCGTTTTAGGAGGGCTTGCATTTCTTGCATGTCGGTTCGGCGGGGTGGGGCGGGTTCCTTGACGGCGGCGCTGCTGCTGCTTTGTCCGGGGGTGGAGCCTGTGCCTTTGCTTTTATTCTTTGAAGGCGGTTTCGATTGGGTGACTTTTTTGCGCTGGCAGGTTCCGCCCTGGCACTGTTTCTGGCCGGGTTTTCCGCCGCCACAACTTTTTTTTGCTTGTTCGATGAGCCGTTGTAATTGATCGACGATTTGTTGCTGGGTTTTTTGGGTGTTGGGGCCGGAGTCGGTTTTTTCGATGCGTTGCTCGACAGAGCGCATTTGTCGGGCGATGTTTATAAGCGGGTTGTCTTGGGCTGCGGCCGGGCGGGTGTCGATTTCTGGGGCCGGTTGTTTTTTCGCGGCGTCGTGCTGGGCGGCGTCGGTCTGTCGCAGTTCTTTTAAGAGATCGCGGACGATCTGGTCGCCGGGTCGTTCGGTGGTGGTGGCTGGCTGTTTGGTGGGCGTCTTGCCGGGCTGGGCGGCGGGCGGTTTTTTGTTTGGGCCGAAGAGTTGGCGGTCGAGATCGTTGGCCTGTTCGGCGTCGAGGTTTTCGAGCAGTTGGCGGTCGATGTCGGGACTAGTGACGGGCCTGGGGGCGGGATCTATCACGCCCTTCGCTTCGCTCAGGGACGTGCCACACGTGAGTGCGATGAGCGCGAGCAGTATGAGCGTCGGTGCATTTAGTGTATTTTGGGTTTTCATGGATATTTTCCTTGTTGAAGAACTAATCGGAGGCCGGGAGCAGTTGCAGCATTAGGTCGGCCAGTCGGCGTTGTTCTTCGGCCAGGTCTTGATATTCTTGACGTATGATTTGGGACGGTGGATTTTCTCCGCCGCGTTGTTTTTCGAGTACGGTGGTTTGGCGGTTGATTTCTTGTTGCAGCAATTTGAAGAGTTTTAGCTGTGCGAGGAGTTTGATTCCCTGGCCTTGTGCGCCGCCGCCTTTTCCGCCTGCTGTGCCGCCTTTGGAATCTTTTTGTTCATTTTTCGCGGATTTTAGGGCATCGAGTAACTGGTCTAGGCGGCGCCTGGCGTCGCGTTGTAGGGACAGGGTTTGGTCGTTGGTTTGGCGTTTTTGTAGGCGTGCGGCCGCCCTTTGCATTTTAGCGGCGGCCGTGGATAAGGCCAGTTTGAAAACGCCGGCGTCGCCCGTCTTGTCGGCCTGGAGGCGGGTGTCTTGGGCCAAAACGGCTTGCTCGCGGGCGAGGTTATCGAGGCTGGCCAGTTGGCCTTGTGTGAGTGGGGGGGCGGATTTTTGCAAGGTGTCGAGTCGGATAGTTTCTTCGATGGCCTTGGTTTGACGGCGGGCGAGGGCTTTGATTGCGTCGATGAGGCCGGCCATTTGTTCGGTTGCCAGTTCGGCCTCGGCGCGGCGTCGGCGCTGGGCCAGTTCTTTGGCCGCGCGTTGGAGTTCTTGTTTGGCCTGCTGGGCATCTGTTTTAGCCGTTTTGGCGTCGCCTTTCTGGGCGTTTTGGGTGGCCTTGTTCATCGATTCGGCGGCCGCGGCCGTTTGTTCGGCGGCACGTTGGGCCAGGAGGCGTTGCAGGCGACGGGCCATGCGTTGGGCTTCTGCGGCGATAGCCTTTTGTTCGTCGGCCAGGCGCGGCAGTTGGCGGTCGTCGGGTTTCTCTAACTGATCGGCTAGCTGCTGTTGACGGCGGGTCAACTCGGCCAGTTGCGTTTCGGCTGCGCGGAGCTTTTTGACGAGGCGGACCAGTTCGTGTTCGCGGCGGTTGGCGAGGAAACGGAATACGATCTGCCACCGCGCCGGATCCACCGTCCTGCCGGTTGCGCCCAGGAAGAGGCATTCTGTCGCGCTGAACAGGCGCCACTCGAAGGCGTTGACCGATCCGGTCATGTCGTGCAGTTTTTTGATGTACGCGTCGGTAACGTCCTCGATTGCCAGGTAGTGCGTTTCCTCGTAGG
>CAZISU010000379.1:0-6173 GCA_964541935.1 uncultured Planctomycetaceae bacterium
CGCCCACCACGCTGACCTGTTTCTGTTGTGTGAAATGCAGCTTGGGATCAAGCCCGTCCAAGAGTCGCAGATCCAACGGGTTACTCTTAACTTCCGGCAGCGAAACCACGCGATAGGCCGTATCACGCGGGTCGACCGCCACCACATGTACCTGTTGGCACGGCCCCAACGCCTCGCGGTCGATCTGCACCAAACCATTTTCGTCGGGCACCAGATTCAACAGCACGGCCGAACCGTGGGCCAGGAAATCAAGGTTGGCGAAATCGGCGTTTTGCTGTTTCTTTCTTTCTTCGGCCTTCCCGCCGCCATGCGTAGCAGTTAGCGCCTCACGCAGACTCTCAAATTCCGCGCCCTCTTTGGCGTCCTGCCTCTCCGCATCCGTCTTACGAATCGCCCAGGGGTTTAAAAGCAACGCAGGCCGCGAGAGCATGTTGCCCGGATACTTCTTGGCGTATTTGCGGTCGATAATATAGCGATACTCGTCGCCGATGTTCCGCCCAGCCAGATAAATCGATTGCGCCTTAGCCACAGTGGCCGAACACGGTTCGGCGTCCGCAATGCGTCCCAACTGCCCGAAGGCCGAATAGGCAGGCTGATAGCGCGTGGCGAAAACATGCACGCGGGCGAACTTCGAGACGTTCTTGAGCCGCACTGTAACGGCCTTCTCGCCGCGTTCAACCGCCGCAATCTGCAAGGGATCCTTGCCTCGCAGTTCGAGCTGACGGTTTTTGCCCAACACATAGCCGTGGGCTTCTTCGCCCTCGGCCACCGACAGCCGCACGCGCCTGCCGGATCGCTTCAGCAGCAGGTCGTAATCGCCCGGCGGCAGCCCATCCACCCGCAACAGTCCGTCGGCCGTCGAGAGCGCCTCGAAGCGGTCGGCCACGAACGTATCGCCCCGCAATTCCAGCAGCGAGACCTGAGAGCGAGAAAGCTTATCGTCCCCGTCACAGCCCATAAAGGGTAACTCCACCGTCTGGCCCGCCTGGCCAGGCAGCGAGCTGCGATAGCTGTGCGCGTCGGACAAAAGCTTCCAAGTATGCGAAACCTGGCTGGGTTCGGTGGCTTTGAGCCAGTCGATATCGGCCAGCGCCCCCAAGGCAATTCGCCCCGCCGCATCGGTCTTGAGAGAAACGTTAACCGGCTCGCGGAAATCGCGGTGCTTGATCGTCAGATGCACGGCCCGATCCGGCTTGGCCTCGCCCGTCTTGCCCAGCAACTCGATGGCATAGCCGCCCTCGGCCGCCACGAAGTGCAAGTCTTCCGTCTTTTCGGTCCGGTCGATCTGGTTCAAGGCAAACGACTCGCCAACCGCCAGATCGATGGTTTTGTTCTGACTGAGATTTTTCACCTTTGCCCGTAGTGTAAAACTGATCGAGGCCAGTCGCCGCGGCACCTGGAACTCGTATACCGACTCGCGCCCCTCGTGCAGCTTGAAATCGGCCACTTCTTTCGTTGTGGAAACGCCGTCCAGGTCGGTCGAAGCCAGCACCAGCCGCACGTCTTCGAGCACCGAGAGCGTGACCGGCGTGCCGTTAACGTACAGCCCGGGCCGCACGATCAGCCTCGCCTTTTTACCGGCCAGCAGCGACTGGCGGTCGACGTACAGTCCCGCCCGCAGCGAATAATCCTCCTCCTCGTGTTCGAATTCCGCCAGCGAGCAGATCCCGCCGCCGCCGAGCACGATCGTATGCGTGCTGGGTTCGGTACTGAAAGGCACCGTCACAGACCCGTCATCGCTGGCCCCGTCCTTGTCGGCCTTGTATTCGTGACCGGCCAGGTAAATCGTGGCGCCCGAAACCTTTTGATTCTTTTCGTCCAAAACCGTAAACACATGCCCCGCCGTGCTCGTTCGCATCAGGTAATGCAAGCGTCCCTTACGCACCAGCGCCCGACTGCTCTTGCCGTTGCCGATGAAATCGATCACATACACACCCGCCTTGGCGAGCTTGGGAAACTCGAAATGCCGCCGCACGCGTCGCAACGATGGCTCCTCATACTTGTGGGTAACCTCCTCGTTGGCCACCAGCCCGTCGAGATTGATGCCCGTGTCGATTTCCTCCAGGTTTTCGCGATAGAAGTTCCGCGTGTTGATTTCAAACACCTTCACGATCAGCGAGCCCACGTTCTTCACATCCAGATCCAACGCCACCGCCTCGTCGGCCGCAAAGCTCCGCTTGTTCGTGTGTGCAAAGTCCAGGTCGATACGCTCCTTGAGGGCCTTGTACTGATCGGGCGGCAGCATGGCGTGCCAGCGTTGCGGGTCGCCGATACCGCCCACGATTTTCGTATCGGCGAAGTTGCGTTTCAGATAGATATCGTTTACATACGGCTCGTACTGCTGGTAGTCCTCATCATCGACAAAAAAGTGCCGCAGATAGTTGCGCACCAAGGGCTCGTCGTTGCCCACGGGCGGGAGCATCGTAAACTGCCGGTAGTCGGCCTGTAAATTGACCGGATGGCGACGGCTTTTCTCCGTCTTCAAGAACGTGGGATTGACGTAAGCGGCCGCGCGGGGAAGCTGCAAATACGTCATGAAACGTTCGCGGTCGTAAACGCCGTTAGAACGATCAAACGCCAGACGGTGATAGAGCACGTGCGCCTTGAGCGAATTATGCACGGGCGCCAGCCGCTGGGCGAACTTCCACAGCCGCTCGAAATGTTCCTTTTGCACTCGCCGGTCGTGCCGCCAATCGGCATCGGCCCCGGGACGCAGCTTGCCGAGATAGACATTGACGAAATTTGTCTGGTTGAGCAGATCGGGTTTAAGCTCCAGGCATTTTTCCAACTGGGCCGTCAGCAGTTGTTTGTGGATCGACAGACTGCCGAACCCGCGACTGCCCTTGCTTTTCAGGTCGTCGACAACCAACTTCGGCAAGCCGGCATGGTCGGGTCGCTGTAAACGCGACAGCAAGTCACGTCGCTGCTTGGGGTTCAGTTCGCCTTGGGCCAGCCAATTCAGGGCCGAGTTTTCGAATCCCTTGAGATTGTGATGTATATTCATGGTCCGTCGGGTCAAGGCCGCTCGCCCCAGCAACTTTTGATCCAAAACGCTCGGCAGGTCGGGCTTGCGACCCAAGATTTGCTTTTGATGGTTGAAATGCAAGCCCAGCGTGCGCTGCAAATAGTCCAACGATTTGGCCGGCTCCTTCTCGTACTTCAAAAGCGTCTGGCGGTTGAAAATCTCGCGTATCCGAGCCGTGTCCTTATGCTTCTTGATCCACGCCTTGAGCAGCTCGTCGACCTTGTCGTATTGCCCCTTGTTCTGATAGTGCAAAGCGTGGTAATAGAAATGATCCTCGGTGCCCGGGATCAACTGTGCCAGCGGCACGGCCCGATCCGTGGCCAAAGCAAAATCTTCCACATAGCCGATTTCACCGGCAGTGGCACCGGCAAAAAATGTCCCGACCAGTACGGCCCAAGTCGTGATGACGATTGGCAGCATCTTCATTTCGAAGTTCCTTTGGCAAGAATATGCGAGAATACGCGAAAATACGGAAAAATCCTCAACAGGCATTTTGACGACTCTCGGCCCGGGAAAGTTCCACAACAGCCAAAAGATTGGCCAAAAGATATCGCCCACATCCAGATGATACCGCCCCACCCACGCGTATGCAACGAGATTATTTCAAAAAATCGGGCAGAAAATCGCCGTCGCCGGGTTCAGAATCGGCCTGCTCCACCTGCTGGGCTTCTCGCTGCCGCTCTTCGGCCTCGCGCAGGGCTATGTATGAACCCGACCTGATCCGATCTTCCTTGTCGGGCCCGGCCTGGATCTGGATGGCGCTTTCCGAGAGCAAGTGCTTTTTCTTCACATTGATCGCATAGCAGCGCGTTTGGCAGAGTCCGCAGCCGACGCACTTTTCGGCCAAAACCACCGGCGCGAGCAGACCGGTGCCTTCGATCGGAATGCCCCGCTCGTCGGTTTCCGTGCCAACCGTCATAAACTCGATCGCATTGTGGCCGGCGGCAGCACACTCATCGACGCAGTCTTGGCACTCGGCCTGCCCCGTGTAAGGCAAGCAGGCCTGTTCGTTTACCAGGGCCAGCCCCATGCGGGCAACCCGCTTCTCTTGCAGCGATATATCGCGGATCGCTCCCGTCGGACAAACCTGTCCGCAGTTGTTACAACTCGGCTCGCAGCCCGAGTAGTTGGCATTCACTCGCGGCGTCCACAGTCCCCCGATTCCTTGCTCGAACGCCAGCGGCTGCAGTGCATGGTTTGGGCAAGCCTGCAAGCACTCACCACAGCGAACGCACATCTGCAAGAACGCCCCTTCCGGCACACTACCCGGCGGCCGCAGCGGATAGTCGGCCGCAGCATGGCCCGGGCCTGGCCCGCCCGCCCCGATAGCTTTCGCAGCGGCAGTTCCGCCAATCGCAGCGGTTACGAAACCGATGCCGACGGCCAGAAATCCCCGTCGTTGCAGCGGCGTTTCATTCGTTGGCTGTTCGCTCTGGGGTTCCACATCCAGCTTTTGCCAACGCGGCACAAATTGGACTGCCTCGACAGGACACGCTCCGCCGCAGGTCTGGCAGAACGTACAGTCCACTGCCCGTGTCGTAAAGTCGGGCTTGATCGCATCGAAGGGGCACGCCTTGGCGCACTGTCCGCACTTGATACAGGAGCCCTCGAACTTGCGCTCCGTCAGACGTAGTAAGTTGACAATCGAGAAGATCGCTCCGGACGGACAAACATAGCGGCACCAGAAACGGGGCTTCAAAAATCCCAGGCCCAGCACCGCGGCGAACAGCACAAGCGAAAGCACCTGCCCCGCGTTGAGCGGAGGAATCTGATGCCAAGATCGCACGAGCCCCGTCTGCAGCGGTGTCAACACACACGCGGCCGCCCGGGTCACGATCGGAATCGCCGCCACGAATCCGGAGACCAGCACACCGAAAACTGCGCTCACTAGCACGCCGGCCAGCAGGTAATACTTCAGATGAACGTACCAACCTCTGCCCGAAACGTTCAGCCACCGCACGCGCCGACCAATCGCCCAATCGAACACATCGATGACCGTGCCCATCGGGCAAACGTATCCACAGAATCCCCGCGGCACGACCACACAAACCAGCAAGATCACCGCGGCAAACGTCAGCGACCAAATCCATGTCCGCGCGGCTATCGCCGTCGAGATGCTTACCAACGGATCGATCGCCAGAAAAAGCTCCGCAGGCACGATTTCCTTTTGCCGAATATCGTCGGAGTAGTGCGACGGCCACGCCTCCAAACCCGTCTCGTCCGGCACCCCCGTCTCGCTCCCGACGCGTTGCTGTACGGGAACGGCCGTGTACGGAAAACAGACGTAGAGAAAAAGAACTAGAAAGGCCAGCAAACAGACCGCCTGCACGATCCTTCGTAGCGGGGAATATCGCCACGTCGGCGCCAGCGAGCCGTTCGCTTGGCTCGGCTGGCCCGCGGATTGCTTCTTCGGCAGCCTGGAAAACCAGTTGAATTGCATGGCGGCTACTTCGCGGCTCCTGCAAGCGCCTTGGCCGTGGCGTTGATGATCGCATCGGACGTGATCGTCGCTCCCGAAGTCGCATCGATCCCCGTCAGTCCCTGCTCTTTGACAATCTCCGCGGGTATGTCTTCAAAGGCCGAGTAGAACGCTTTTTCTTTGTGAGCGATCACTTGCACCGACTCGATCCGCCCGCCCGCCATCGTGACTTCGATGCACACATCACCGGCATAACCCTCCGCTTGGCCGCGATACTTGCCATCGGGCACGCGTCCCAGGTCGAGGGAATCGTAGAGCTTGATGCCTTCGATATTGGCGCGGGCACGCTGCTGATTGCGGAGAATTCGCTTGGCCATTCGTCCCGATGCGGGCAGTGTCAGCACGTACTGGTAATAGTCCACGGCGTCATCCAACTTGCCGACCGTTCGACAGGCATCGCCGGCGCTGAGGTAAGCCATGTCGGTATATCCGCTTTGAGCAAACGCCCCCGCCACGCGCAAGGCCTTGTCGGTCTCGCCCATGTCGGCCCAGAGTTTGATGGCCGGATAGAAGTTCGGCAACTCCTCGAGTAGTTCCTTGGCCATCTCCTTGTTACCCATCCGCCAATAGCATTCGGCCAGATGTACCGCTTGGGGCGATTGCGCCTTGTCGACTCCCGCCGCCCGCCACCAGAATGCGGCCCGCGGATAATCGCGAAAGAAACCGAAG
>CAZISU010000380.1:0-6165 GCA_964541935.1 uncultured Planctomycetaceae bacterium
CAAAACCCTCGGCGTAGCTGGCGTCCAGCGGAACGCTCTCGGCGGCGTGGGTGTGGCCGTAAACCACGTGCCGCGCGCGACGGTTGCGGAAATCCTGCTCGCTCAGGGCGTGGTGATGATACGACTCGCCCGCGGCGCCACGAATTTCATGCAGCCAGGTGGCAATCGAGCTCGCCCAGCCAATGGAAAGCCGCCGGCTGAAGCGCAAGGCCCGCTCCAGGCCGTCGATCAGATCCAGGGGGTTCCAGGTGTCGCGCTCGCGGACGAAACTGTTCTCCAAAAATTCGTCGGCCAGCCGATCCCAAATGGTTTTCACGTGTTTGCGCATGGCCGGGAAACCGCACGTGCGTTCCAACAGGCCATCGATCCAGACGGGGATCAGCAACAGCGGACGCACGTTGTCTATCTCGCGTAGCCCCATCAGCGTTCCGGCAGGCAGATCGTCTTTAAGCGTCGCTTCGACCTCGGCCGCGAAACGATTCACCAACTCGATTACAATCACGTCGCCCAGGCTGCCGAGGTCGCGGTCGCCTTCGAAGTTGAAGGGATCGTAAAGATCGCCGTGGCGGGCCACGACCTTGTGCCGCCGCATGGTTTCCAGCAACGGATCGCTCTCGGTGATGTCGTGCGGGAACGGCCGCTCGGGCCGGTTGGCCAGCCCCATGCGATCGACCAGCTTTTTACGTATCGCGTCGTAGGCGGGGCCGGGCAAGTGATAGAACCAATCGTGGTTGCCGACCATGTAGTGGATCCGCACCGGCACCGGCTGGCCCTCGACGTCCATGGCCGCACGGCCATCGCGCAACATGGGTGGCACCGTCATCCCGCCTTCAGATCCCACGGCCCGCAACACAGCCAACGCCGGTTCGTTACGCTCGAGTATCGCGTCGGTGATCTGTTCGACCTGTGCGACGAAGTTGGGCTCGTGGGGGTTGCCCCAGGGTCGAACATCATGCACGGCCATCCACTGCGTCGAACGGATGGTGTCCAGCACGTCGCCCAAGAGCACAATATCAATCGATTCGACCGGCCGGTAACTGCCATCAACCCGCCACCCGGCCGCCACGGCCATGTCTTGTATGCGTCGGGTGAAAATCGAAAAGGCTCCGGGCGAGAGCGTCTCTCCGGTAGATCCGTCGCTCAGATGCAAGTCGCTAACAACAACCAGCATGGCACCGATCCCTTCTCAAAAGCACAACTTGATTGTTCCGCGTAGCAAAAACCTCAATGCGTGAGGATACAACCCGTCAGGCGGGTAAAACCCTGGCGTTTGGCAGGCTTTCACCACTTTACGCCAATAGCCCATTGTCGATCATCGGCACTTTTCCGTAATGGACATGAGGGTTGTCCCGATTATGGCAGGTCTTCGATGGCTAATGCAAACATATTAATTGGCCATTTGTGGCCTGACAGGCGCGGAGATATTGTAAGAAATTATCCGCGATTAGTATGCATTTTGTTGTGTTTTTGGTAGGTTTATGATGTATCACGGGAAGCGGAGACCGTTTATCCCGCAAACTGACCATAGTAAATTCGGCCGCAAGCGTGAGACGAACGGGTCGCAAAGTTTACCATAAGCCCCGAGATACCCTGTATTCTCGGCAAGCTAGTGGGGTCTATCGCACACGGTTTATTGACACACTTTGAGTTTCTACAGAAAGCACCTCCGGGAGGCGCGGATTCATGAATCATCAACTACAGCAATGGAAATCGGATAACGGCCACACAATGTTTCGGAGTGCGTGGTCGTTGCTGTTTGTGCTTTCAGTGGTGGCGGTTGTTCTAGGCGGCTGCAAAGACGCCCCTCCGACCAGACCCATTCGTCCGGTCAAAACCATGACCATCGGCGACGTGGCTGCTGTCTCCGGCAGTGCCTTGAGCGGTCGAGCCAAGGCCACCGAAGAGGTCAATCTCTCCTTCCGCGTCTCCGGTCCACTCGTATCGCTGCCGGTCGATGTGGGTACGGTTGTAAAGAAAGGTGACGTGGTTGCTCAAATCGATCCCCGCGACTTCTCGCTTGCCGTGGACAATGCCAGTGCCAATCTGGCCCAGTCCGAGGCCACTCTCGACGCCATGAAGATCGGGGCCCGACCCGAAGAAATTTTGCGACTCAAGTCCGACGTGCAACGGGCCGAGGCGAAAAAGACGCGGGCCGACAGCGATTTCGCCAGAGCGAAACAGCTTATTGGCGACAAGGTCATTTCACAAGAAGAATTCGACCGCAGGCAGCAGGTTGTACTGCAATCTGCCGCCGAACTGACCTCGGCCAAAGAAGCCCTGCATATCGGTGAAAGCGGCGCCCGCGAGGAAGACATCCGCGCCAAAGAGGCTGAAATCAAATCCCTTAAAACGGCCGTGGCTTCAGCGCAGGACCAACTGAATTACACCTCCCTGCAGGCGCCCTTTGCCGGAACTATAGCGTCTAAATTCGTGGAAAACTTCCAAACCGTACGGGCCAAGGAAAACATCGTGCGACTTCTGGATACCTCGAAGATCGAGATGATAGTCGATTTACCGGAAAGCCTGATTTCAATGGTCCCATACGTAAAGGATATTGCCTGCACGTTCGACGCCTTTCCCAGCCATAATTTGCCCGCCACAGTCAAAGAGATCGGCACCGAAGCCTCGCAAACGACACGCACATTCCCCGTAACGCTGATCATGGACCAGCCCAGCAACATTAAAATTCTTCCCGGCATGGCCGGCGTAGCCCGCGGCCACGCTGAATTGCCCGAGAACATTGACCAACACGGCTTCGAAGTACCCGGTGGCGCCGTGTTTATCGACGACACCGACAAACAGAGTGTGTGGGTTGTCGAAGCGGGTGACAAAGGTGTTGGAACGGTCAAACGTCTCGCTGTCACCGTGGCCGATCTTACCCCGCACGGCGTTCACATTCAAGGCGTTCCAGTCGGCACTACCATCGTCACGGCCGGCGTTCATTATCTAACCCAGGGGCAAAAGGTGCGGCTTTTGGACGATTCCTTGACAGAAGACACGAACACCTCGGCAAAGGATGAATCAAAGTGAGCATAGCCAAAATTGCGGTCGAGAAGAAAACCGTTACGGTATTCGCCACCTTTGTTTTGCTCGTGGGCGGTCTATTTTCCTACACTCAACTGGGTCAACTCGAGGATCCCGAGTTTACGGTCAAGACGGGTGTGGTCACAACCACTTACCCCGGCGCCTCGGCCGAGGAAGTCGAGCTCGAGGTCACCGACCGCATCGAGCAGGCCATTCAGGAGATGCCCCAGCTAAAGCAGATAGAATCTATTTCCCGCGCCGGCGTCTCGACCGTATCTATCGACATCAAGCCCAGCTACACCTCCGAAATGCTGCCGCAAATCTGGGACGAGTTGCGTAAAAAGGTGGGCGACATCGCCGCCACACTGCCGCCCGGCGCCGGCGAGCCCGTCGTTACCGACGATTTTGGCGACGTCTATGGGTTCCTGCTGGCCATAACCGGCGATGGTTTCGACTACAACGAACTGGAAGACTATTGCGACGACCTCAAAAAAGAACTAAGCCTCGTGCTTGGCGTATCCAGAGTAGAACTGTGGGGCGTGCAGCAGCGCTGCATCTACCTCGATATTTCGCAGACCCAACTGGCCCAACTCGGCATACGTCCCGTCGATTTACAACGCACGCTGGCCCAACAGAATCTGGTCGTCGACTCCGGCGGCCTCGAAATCCCCACTCAGCGGCTGCGTATCCAGCAGACGGGCGAGTTTCGATCGCCCGAGGAAATCGGTGAACTGGTCGTTCGCGGCGGAAATACACAGGCCGGCGGGCGGGCCGATGAACTCATTAGAATCAAAGACATCGCCAGCGTGCGACGTGGGTATACCGAACCGCCGGTGACGATGATGCGCTACGACGGTCGACCGTCATTGGGGATCTCCATTTCCAACGTGCCCGGCACAAATGCCGTCACCCTGGGCCGCAGTCTGCAAAAAAGACTTAACGAACTCAAAGCCAATTTGCCGGTCGGAATTGAAATCCACAAAATCTCCTGGCAGTCCGATCTGGTAACCGAGTCCATCAATGCCTTTATGATAAATCTCATCCAAGCTGTCGTGATCGTTATGGTCGTGCTCTGGATCGCGATGGGCTTTCGCGTAGCCTCGATCGTCGGCATCTGCGGCCTGGTCTTCACCATCGTCATCTCGTTCTTGTTCATGTATCTTTGGAAAATCGACCTGCAACGCATGTCGCTGGGCGCCTTGATCGTTGCCATGGGCATGATGGTCGACAATGCCATCGTGGTAGTCGATGGCATCGTGGTCCGCATCGGGCGCGGCATGGACCGCACTAAGGCCGCCGTGGAAGCAGCCAGTGAGCCGGCCTGGCCCTTGTTGGGAGCCACCCTGATCGCCGTGATGGCCTTCTATCCCATTTATGCTTCAGAAGAAAGCGCCGGCGAATATTGCGCCTCGCTCTTCCAGGTCGTGTCCATCGCTCTGATGCTAAGCTGGATTCTCTCCGTTACGATCACGCCCCTGATGTGCATCTGGCTCTTACCCGCCCCCACCAAAGCTGACCAAGACGCCAAGTCCGATGCCTACGGCGGCCGCATGTACGTTGCATTCCGTAATATATTAAAAATGGCCATTCGATTCCGTTGGCCGGTCGTGGCCGGGCTATGCCTGATGCTGCTGCTTTCCGGATTCGCCTTCAAATATATCGACAGCACGTTCTTCCCCGACTCGGCGAGATTGCAAGTCATGATCGACTATTGGGCCCCCGAAGGCACCCGCATCCAAACCGTCTCAGAAGATATGCGGACCGTCGAGAATCAACTCCTCAATGACCCCAAGGTCGAATGCGTCAGCACGTTTTTGGGCGCCGGCCCGCCGCGTTTCTATCTGCCCGTCGACCCCGAACAACCCTACCAGTCTTACGGGCAGTTGATCGTAAACGTCAAATCATTTGCCGAATTGAACGAGTTGATCCCCGAGATCAACAAATGGATGAGTGAGAACGTTCCCCAGGCGCTAACAATCGTGCGTCGCTACGGACTTGGTCCCAGCGAGACCTGGAAGGTCGAGGCCCGCATCAGCGGCCCCTCCATCGCCGACGCAACGCAGTTGCGTGAGTTGGGAGAAAAAGGCGCCAACATCTTCAAAGCCGATCCCGCCACGCTCACCTCGCGAACCAACTGGCGGCAACAAACCAAAAAGGTCGTGGCCGACTACAGCCAGCATCGGGCCCGATGGTCGGGCGTAACCCGTGAGGATATCGGAAACGCCACCAAGCGGGCGTTCGATGGTTCAGTCGTAGGTCAGTATCGCGAGCAAGACAAGCTTTACCCGATACTGGTGCGTCATATCGAACAGCAGCGTGAAGATTTTGCCGGCTCGATGGGCGCCTTGCAAGTGCAACCGGCCATGTCGATCGAGACCGTGCCCCTGGCACAAGTTACCAACAGTACCGACGTCGAGTGGGAAGATCCCATCATCTGGCGATTCAACCGCCGCCGCACGATCACCGTCGAGGCCAATCCCTTCGATGGCATGCCCGCCTCGGCACTGAGAGCTAGCGTGCTGGCAAACTTCGAGGAACTACGTAAAGAATTCCCACCCGAATATCAACTTGAATGGGGCGGTGAATTCGAAAGTTCGCGCGACGCTCAACAGTCGCTCATCCCCGGCATCGTGCCGGCCTTGATGATCGCGGCCTTGCTCGTGGTCGGGCTCTTCAATGCCTTTCGTCCGCCGTTGATCATCGCCCTGGTCATCCCCTTCGCCATGATCGGCGTGGCCATCGGACTGCTGGTCACCGGCCAGCCGCTCGGGTTCCTGGCCCTCTTGGGCGTGATGAGCCTGGGTGGCATGATGGTCAAAAACGGCATCGTGCTCTTGGATCAGGTTAACATTGAAAAGTCGTCCGGCAAAAGCGAATACCAGGCCGTAATCGATGCGGCCGTCTCGCGATTGCGCCCCGTCATGCTCGCCGCCGCGACCACCGTACTGGGCGTCGTCCCGCTATTGCAAGACGTCTTCTGGGTAGCCATGGCCGTCACCATCATGTTCGGCCTGGCTTTCGGTACGATACTAACGATGGTGGTTGTGCCAGTACTGTATGCAATCCTATTCAAGCTACGCGATGAGGCTTAGAACTCGTAAAACTATTGTTTCCTGAATTACTGTTTTCGGCTATAGTTCT
>CAZISU010000381.1:0-6163 GCA_964541935.1 uncultured Planctomycetaceae bacterium
TCTCATCGCGAGTTTCGGCCAACTTCTCAACGAACTCGTCGAACTCGGCAAAGCGGCCTTCGAGTTCCTCGAGCTGGATCATCATCTTGGTCAAATACTCGTCGCAGCGGTCGGGCGTGTCGCAGATGTCGAGGTAGTTGACCACGCCCTGGTTCAGGAGCTTGATCTGCGAGGTGAACTCGGCCACGCCCTCGACCTTCATCAACTCGCCCATGCGGGTCTTCAGGGCCGCGCGGGCTTGGTTCAACTGCGAGAAGATGGCCGAAATGTTGTCGATGATTGTGGTGCGATGCGTGGCGTCGTCGATTTTCAAGTTGCTGACGACTTCGATGAGCATCTCCAACTCGCTGGCGCTTGTAGCGATCTGCTCTTCGAGTTTTTTGGCGTCGGAGGCCGTTTGCAGCTTGTCGATGGCCGCGCGGTTCTCGGCCACCGCGGCCCCGTAGGGCGCAAGCGACTCGGGCTTGAGCAAAAAGCCCACGCAATTGGTCGCCACCCGCTGGGTCTGCTCCTGCACGCTTTGTTCCAGCCGCTCGACCTCGGCCGTGTCGATATAGCGCAGCTCTTTGAGCGAAATAATTTCGCCCCGCACGCCGCGCAGTTCGACCAGCGAGCCTACGAAATCGCCGATGACCTCGAAACGCCGCGAGTGGACCGTGGCGCTGATATCGCGGGTTTGGTCCGAAACTCGCCGCAACTGCTCGCGCGTGTTGCGCCGCACGCTGGTGACTTTTTCGAACTCGCTGATGGCGGCCTCGGCAGCGGCCTTGATCTTTTCCAGCGACTCGCTCAGATTGAACGTCTCGTCGTTACCCAGCCAATAATAGCCGTCGAGAATGTCGCCTGTCTTCTTCGATAGATCGATGAACAGATTCGTGTACGAATCTTCCTTGGCTATCAGCCCCAAGACCTCGTGGCATTCGGCCATGCCGCGCACGATATCGCGGTTGCCGATCTTGTACAGAAACGAGTCGGTCTGCATGGGCGACTCGTAGTCGGTGCCCACGTAGGGCGTTTGCCAAATCTGCAAGGCGTGGTGTCGCTGCGGCTCTTCCTGGGCCTTGAAGAACACCAACTGCCCGTCGTTGAACAACGAATAGCCGCTGCAAATCACCGGCGTGTCGACGTGTTGCGCGATCAGATTATAGGGCAAGAGCACATACACGCCCGTCTTGCGGTTGTAGAACACGTACAAATAATCTTCGCCGTTGGGCGATTGCACCCGCTGCGAAAAGGCCATGTCCACAAGATCGGGGTTGTCGAAAACTTTGGCTTCGCCCGTCTGCAAAAAATAGCCGTTGGAGAAAATTATGCCGTGATCGTCGGGTAAAAGTACGCAGGCGTTTTCGATCGTGTCCAGCCGCCGCACGGCGTGCGTCTTTTCGCAATACACCAGATAACGGAACTTTTCTTCCTGGTAGGGCCGAATTTTCAGCAAAATCAGGCTGCCCACAATGGCGTAGAAAAACTCGGCGTCGTCGAGCGTCTGGTCCGGATCGTCGACATCCTCGGCGTAAATTCCTTCGCCCGACTCGGTATTGTCCTCGATTTTAACGGTCAGGTCGCCGCCCACCGTCTCCACGAACAGCCGGTCTTCGATCGAGACGTGCGGATGCAAGCCCGTGGTATGCATGTCGCGGTGCGTGCGTTGCCAGACGAACTCGTGCTGCGACGGGAAGAGATATTCGTGCTCGCTGCGGCCGTCCATGTAGACCAGCCGCTCGCCGTCGATGAGCCACTTGAAGGTCTTGATGTCGCGCACATCCTTGCCGATGCGGAAGACCATGAACAGATGCGGCCCGATCACCGCAAAACGCACGAAAACCGTGTTCTTATAGTATTTGAACAGCTCGGCGAAGTCGCGGCGGAACTGGTCGTCTTCGATCAGCTCCAGCCCTTGCGGCGTGAACAACTTGTCTTCGAACTTATAGATCGAAAACACGTCCTCGACGTTCATTACCGAGCGCAACCCCATGTGGACGTTGTAGCCGAACAAGAAACAATCGCCCACCGGCGTCATGTCGCGCGGCACGCAGTTGTTCTCGGTCGTGACTCGCTCGGTGGCCAGCAGCGTGGTTTCGATCGCTCCAAACACATCCTTGCGAGCCACGTTTAGCTGCTCTACCCGCTCGCGCAAGTCCTTGCCGGCGGCCTTAAGTCGGTTGCGAATAACCTCGTAGGTGCCGTGTTCCATGCCGGCCGAGGCAGACTCGGCGGTTTGCGGCTGTTGTTTATCGTCGCTCGTATCGGAAGGTTCTGACATGATGCATAAATCCGTAGGCCGGGTTATAACCCGGCGTTTGTGTTGGTTGCCGGTTTGATCCAATCACCCGTAGGCCGGGTTATAACCCGGCGGGTGGTTATTCGGGTTGATTCCAATTTGGGCAAAGATCCTCACTACCCCAATCAAGAGTGTATTCTCCCATTTGAACAAGTCTCCTGAAGCTCGACCACGGATAATCACGCGTGCGACTAACCAAATGATGTTTTACGGGGTTCCAGTGTAAATAGTCGACACATCGTTTCAGATCGTCGTAATCGCGACATGTGTGCTCCCAAAAACGTGGTTGCCAAACACCTCGGCTGTTTTGGTTGACCTGTTCTTTTGTTAGCGTGACTTCAGCGCCTCCCGTTGCCAAATATGCCTTTGTGAAATCCGATTTAATGATCCGCCAACGTGTTGAATAATCGGCGTCTCCCTGTGGCATAATCCAAACACTGTGTAAATGGTCAGGCAACAATGCAATAGCGAAAAGGTTAAACGGTCGTTCTCTTCGCACTCTATTGAATGCCTCTCTCAAACATTTTCGTGACAACTCAGTTGTCAGGATGTTTTTCCGCCGATGTGTGACCAAAGTAAAGAAATACGTTCCACCCGGAACATAATTCCTTCGATAATGGCCCATGATCGTTTCCTTATGTAGGTGGGCAGTCCGTAGGCCGGGTTATAACCCGGCGTTTGTGTTGGTTGCCGATTTCAGTCCGTAGGCTTGGGTTGCAACCCGGCATTTGAGTTGGTTACCGACTTCTTCGCCGGGTTATAACCCGGCCTACGGGAGTCACTACTTCAGGTTTAAAACCGACGCTGACGTGTCCGACAGGCCGGCCGAACGCACGGTGCCCATGATGGCCTTGAGCTGCCCGAGCAACGCGTTGTCGTCGGTCATGCCCATCATCTTCGTAATCAGCGCGGCGATCGACAGATTCTTGATGTCCGCGGTCCCCAGGCCCAGATCCTTGACGACCGATTTGAGCTTGGCGTAGAACTCCTCGGAGTCGCCGCCGATAAACGTTTCCTTGACGTCGGTCAAAACGTGGGAATTGTTGACCCAGCGGTCGACTGCCTTGCCGGAGGAAATCGCGTTGGTAATCTTGTCGAAGAATTCCGAGTCGCCGCCCACGATATCGATCCGCGCCGTCTCCAAGGCCTTGGAGACAATACTCGCCTGCTGCGTGGCGATTTCTTGTTGGGCGTGAATGGCCGAAATCTCCACATCTTTCTGTTTTTGCAACTGCAGCTTGAATTCCTCGTGCTGCTGGCCGGCGTCGTTGAGCACCTTCATGGCCTTGGCCTTTTCGGTTATGCCTTCGGCCTCGGCCGTGTATTTCTGCTGCATGACGTTGGCTTCGGCCGTGCCTTGTTTCTCGACGGCAATGGCCTTGGCTTCCAGGCCCTTGGCTTCGGCCTCGGCCTTTTTCTGCAAGACGGACGCCTCGGCCGTGCCTTGCGTTTCCAACGCACCGGCCTTGGCCTCGGTGCCACGCGCTTCGGCGATAGCCTTCTTCTCAATCACGTTGGCCTCGGCGAAGCCCATGGCCGCCTCTTCGGCCGTAATTCCCTCGGCCAGCATCTTCTTGGCCGCCGTTTCCTTCTCGGCCGCTTCGCGCATGGCCTCGGCTTCGATGACCTTGTGCTCGGCGTCGAACTTGGCCGCATCGCGGGCCGCTTCGGCGGCCTTGATCTCCTTGACCAGCGACTCTTGTGCTTCCTGCTCGGCTGCCGTGACGGCAACCGTCTTGGCACGCTCGGCAGTGGCAATCTCGTGCGTGTCCTTGATCCGCTCTTCTTCCTCGACCACGGCACGTTGCACTATGACCCGCTCGCGGATAACGTCCTGGATGTCACGCTTCTCGATCTCGACGGCCTTTTCCTTCTCGATATCGGCCAACGTCACAACGCGTTCACGCTCGGTGACCTCGAGCTGGCGATCTTTCTCCACGCGTTCGGCCTCGACCTGGTCGGTGCGTTGCTTGTTGCGTTGGGCCACGATCACCTGCCGCAGCTTATTCTCTTCGGCGATGGCAACCTCTTCCTCGGTGCTGATCCGCGCCCGTTCCGATTTGAGCAATTCTTCGGCGGCGATCTTCTTGGCCTCGGCCTCCTCACGGGAGGTTACTGTAGCGATCTCGCGTTTTTGCTTTTCTTCCGCCTCGGCCAGCTGGCGTTCGAGCTCAAGAATCGCCTCGCGGGCTTCAACATCCTGCTTCTTGATTGTCTTTTCCTTCTCTCGCGTAATGTCGTTGGACAGAACCTGCTGCCGGGCCGTCAGATCGGTGATCTTCTTGATACCTTCGGAGTCGAGAATGTTCCGCGGGTCGAGGTTGTCGACGGGCGTCTGCTCGAGGTAGTCGATGGCTGCGTCGTCCAACACATATCCGTTCAGATCGCGACCGATGATCTTGAGAATCTCGTCTTTGAAGGCCTCCCGCGACGTGTACAAGTCGACGAAATCAAAATGCTTACCGACCGTTTTCAAGGCTTCGGAGAATTTGGCATCAAACAGCTCGATCAGCTTTTGCGTTTCCGAAGCCCGTTTGGCGCCGATCGATTGTGCTACCTTCAACACGTCGTCCTCGGTGTTGTTCACACGCACGAAGAAGGCTACCTTGATGTCGGCCCGCACGTTATCCTTACACACTAGGCCCTCACTGCCGTGGCGGAAAATCTCGATGCGGCGGACCGAGATGTCCATAATCTCGGCCTGGCGGATAAAGGGCCATACAAGCGCCTTGGAGAAATGCACCGTAGGCTTACGATCGCCGGTGATGATCAGCGCTGTGCCCTGTTCGACTTTTCGCCAGCAGCGAACCACCATAACGAGAAAGCCGAAAATAATAGGCAGCGCAATCGCTGAAATCACCAAAATGACTTTCTGCAAAAAGCCTAAGGCGCCTAGTAGCATGAGAGATTCCATTGTTATTCCTCCGAGTTCGATGTCGTGTTAATGTCAAACTTACCAATTAAATACGTGTTGTTCTCTTTGTCGTGATCGAAGACCACGGCCTCGTCGCCTTTGCGGAGGGTCACGCCTTCTTGAGTTTTCACGTTCAAAAGCAGCGGCGCGCCCTGGATCTTCAATTCAGCCTGGCCGAACTTGTGTGTGGCTTCGAGAGAAATGATCGTGCAGATCTTGCCGATCACCTCGACCGTGTCGCCCGTCTGTTTGAGCAATGTTTTCAGGTACGGCGCGAACGGCATAATCAACGCCTTGGTGGCCATCAAGCCCACAAACAAAACCGCCGGGAACATCGCCACGGCTACCCAAAACAGTTCGATACCCAGGTAATGCGTGGTCAGCATCGAGGCCGTCCACATGAAAACCACCAGCACGCTGAAAATCAGGATCACCGGCACGTCGCCCACGTGGAAAAAATGCAAAAACGCGGCCACTGGATGCGCGCCACCACTGCCCACGTCCGCGTCGATATCCGCATCGACGTCGACGTCAACATCCGCGTCGACATCTACATCCACGTCGGCATCGAAATCCAGCCCCATAAAATCCAGGGCATCTTCGCTCACCGCGCCTACGATATACAGTAGCCAGTAAAGCACGACCAACGCCAACATCACCGTGTAGGGCAAATTGACGGGGGCAATACTCTCGTAAAAGAGTTCCATCATGTTTTCACCTGCTTTGCGTTCGGAACAGATCCATAATATTATTCGTCCCAGACACGCGAATATTTCCTAAAGGATAGCACCCCACCGCCGAAGGTCAATCTCTGCATTTTATGGGTGGTGCGAGGCTACCTCCGCAGCTTGTGTGATTCCGCAGTTCTCTAGCTGTCTTGCCGCAGACCCTGGCGAATCGCCGGGGAGGACCATATAATGCGAGGTTTCCCAATAGGAGGGTATAGGTGAGCCGCTTAGCAGATGAAA